>JBBRVC010000029.1:0-29631 GCA_038247205.1 Bacteroidales bacterium | reverse complement strand
CAAACATGATGAGGCAAGGAAATTTGTCACATCATATACGAATAGTTTTGCCGGTTCGGCTATGAACAAGTGGGAAGAGATGCATGTTACTCTGTGGGGTATGTTTGGACGAGGATTCTGAGCCGGAATTATTCGTCAAACTCTTGTTGGCATTGGTCAAAATTTGCACGGAATGGTTTAGTAGGGTAGCGTGTATAAATTAACTACATGCATGAGAATCAGGCCTATAGTACAAAGTTAATAACTATGTGGTCAAATGTTAATAACCTTGAAAACTTTATCTTGCTTCGCGTGTCTTGCTTATATAATTTAGCAAATACCCGCTTGGGAAATCAGTGGTCGTATAAACTCAATAGAATCAGTTATTAACAAATTTACATACCAATACATGGAAGATCTTTTTGTCCACGAACCGGCTGTTGCGCTTGAAAAGGCGACAAAAGAACAAACACAATCCGTAACTGATAAAGGAACCGGCAATGATAATAAGAAAATGGAAGAGAAGGTAACAAAAAAGGTGTATACCCATGATCAGGCTGTAGAGGAGAGTATCCGGTACTTTAAAGGTGATGAACTTGCTGCAAGGGTATGGGCAAATAAATATGCCCTGAAAGATTCTTTCGGAAATCTTTATGAAAAAACACCGGATGATATGCACCGCAGGCTTGCACGTGAGATCCACAGAATAGAAAAAAAATACGTTAATCCGCTTCCTGAGGATCTGATTTTCAGTGTTCTGAAAGATTTTAAATATATTGTTCCTCAGGGTGGTCCGATGACCGGAATCGGTAATGATTATCAGATTGCATCATTATCGAATTGCTTTGTTATTGGAAATGACGGTTCGTCCGATTCTTACGGAGGAATCATGAAGATCGACCAGGAACAGGTTCAATTGATGAAAAGAAGAGGAGGGGTCGGACACGATCTTTCACATATCAGGCCAAAAGGAACTCCTGTGCTTAACAGCGCACTTACATCAACCGGCGTTGTGCCATTTATGGAGCGATATTCAAACTCGACCCGTGAAGTTGCACAAGACGGCAGGAGAGGTGCTTTAATGCTCTCAATATCAATCAAACATCCAGATTCCGGAAAATTCATTGATGCAAAGCTGGAAAGCGGAAAGGTTACCGGGGCAAATGTCTCTGTTAAACTCACCGATGATTTCATGACCGCTGTTGAGAACAAAACCCACTTCAGACAACAGTATCCTATTAACTCGGATAATCCGAAATTTGTTAAAGACATCGATGCTGTAAGTCTTTGGAACACGATAATTCATAATGCATGGAAGTCTGCCGAGCCCGGTGTATTATTCTGGGATACAATAATCAGGGAAAGTGTTCCTGATTGTTACGCTGATCTGGGCTATGCTACAGTTTCCACAAACCCATGCGGCGAAATTCCTCTTTGCCCTTATGACAGCTGCCGCCTGCTTGCTATAAATCTTTACAGCTACGTTAAAGCACCATTTACAACAGAAGCTAAATTTGACTTTGAACTATATAAAGAACATGTAGGACTGGCCCAGAGAATGATGGATGACATCATCGACCTCGAACTTGAGAAGATCGATGCAATCCTGGCAAAAATTGATGCCGATCCTGAAATTGAAGAGGTGAAACATGTTGAGAGAAACCTCTGGACAAATATCAGGAAAAAAGCAGAAGAAGGCAGAAGAACTGGTATTGGAATAACTGCCGAGGGCGATATGCTAGCGGGTCTCGGATTTAGATATGGCACCGATGAGGCAACAGAATTTTCTGTAGAGGTGCATAAAACCCTTACCCTCGAATCATATAAGTCTTCCACATATCTTGCAAAAGAGAGAGGTCCGTTCTCTATATATGATGCAAAGCGAGAGGCAAATAATCCATTCATACTTCGAATGAAAGAGGCCGATCCGGTGATGTATCAGAACATGGTTAAGTTTGGCCGCAGAAATATTGCTCTTCTTACAATTGCCCCGACAGGCACCACAAGTCTTATGACCCAGACCACATCCGGTATTGAGCCTATCTTCTCCGTATTTTACAAACGCAGAAGAAAGGTAAATCCCAATGACAAAGACGTGAAGGTGGCCTTTACGGATGAGGTTGGTGATTCCTGGGAAGAGTTCATCGTTTTCCATCATAAATTTGTCGACTGGCTGAAGCTTAACGGCTACGATACCGACGAAGTTACAAGAATGGGAGATGAAGAGATTGAAAAAGTTATTGCAAAATCGCCATATTACAAAGCAACGGCAAATGATGTTGACTGGATCGCAAAAGTCAAAATGCAGGGTGCAATACAGAAGTGGGTTGACCACTCCATAAGTGTTACGATCAACCTTCCCTCTGAAGCTAAAGAAGAGCTCGTAAGTGAACTATACCTTACAGCCTGGAAATCAGGTTGCAAGGGTGCAACAGTATACCGCGACGGATCAAGAAGCGGCGTGCTTATAGCCGGTAAAAATGAAATACGCCCTGAAAGAGCCAAACGTCCGAAGGTTCTCGACTGCGATGTCATCAGGTTTAGCATAAATGAAGAAAAATGGATTGCTTTTGTTGGCCTGAAGGATAGCAAACCTTATGAGATTTTCACCGGTATTGCAGATGAAGAAGTTTTCCCGATCTCAAAGAATGTCATTAAAGGGAAGATTATAAAGAACAAGGACGATGAAGGTAATACCCGCTATGATTTTCAGTATACCGACAAATATGGCTACAAGAAGACCATGGGAGGCCTTTCTCATATGTTCAAGCCAGAATTCTGGAACTATGCAAAACTTATTTCAGGCGTGTTGCGTCATGAAATGCCTATCCAGGATGTAGTAAATCTTATACAATCATTACGTCTCGACAGTGAGTCTATTAATAACTGGAAAAACGGTGTTGAGAGGGCATTAAAGAAATACATCCCCAATGGCACTAAAGCAAAAGGAAAATGCGGGGAATGTGGTTCTGAAAATCTTGTATATGAAGAAGGATGCCTGATCTGTAAAGATTGCGGATCCTCAAAATGCGGATGATAGGATAATATAAAAAGTTCATCCAGTAAATCGTAAAGAAACAAAAATTAAGAACTTACACTGAGGGACACAGAGTTAGAAATGTGAAAATCCCCTCCTCGGAGGGGTTTGGGGTGGGTTTAATTAAAGTCAACAAAATCTCAACTTTTCAGAGACATCAGAATTAAAATCAAGAACTTACACAGAGGACACAGAGAATTGGGCATTTAGGGGTAAAGGACTTTACTTGATTACACCTAATTCTTTCCCCACTTTTTCAAAGGCTTTTATAGCTTTATCCAGGTGTTCGGTTTTGTGTCCTGCTGAAAGCTGAACTCTGATTCTTGCCTGTCCCTTAGCCACTACAGGATAATAGAATCCGATTACATAAATACCTTCACCAAGAAGCTTTGCTGCAAACTCCTGCGATAGTTTTGCATCATATAACATTACAGCGCAAATGGCAGATTTGGTGGGCTTTATATCAAATCCAAGGGCAGTCATTTTGCTAATAAAGTACTCTGAATTATGATGAAGCTTATCCTGAAGATCGTTTGTCTCGGTCATCATTTCAACCATTCTGATTCCTGCTGCTGCTACCAGGGGTGGTATTGAATTTGAAAATAAATATGGCCTTGATCGTTGTCGAAGCAGGTCAATTATCTCCTTTTTACCGGTTGTAAATCCGCCCACGGCTCCACCGAAAGCTTTGCCCAGGGTGCCTGTGATTATTTCAACTTTTCCCGGAAGATTGAACAGTTCTGTTACACCTCTTCCGGTTCTTCCTACCACACCTGCTGAATGTGATTCATCGACCATTACCATGGCACCATATTTATTTGCCAGTTCAACTATTTTGTCGAGCGGAGCCACATTGCCATCCATGGAAAAGACCCCATCTGTAACTATAAGTTTGAACCTCTGGGCCTGTGCAAGATCAAGCTGTTTCTCAAGGTCTTCCATATTTGCATTTTCATAACGGTAACGCTGTGCTTTACATAAGCGTACACCATCAATTATGGAAGCATGGTTAAGCGAATCTGAAATGATGGCATCTTCCTCTGAGAGAAGAGGCTCAAACACGCCTCCATTGGCATCAAAGCATGCTGCATAAAGGATAGTGTCTTCGGTGTTAAAAAATTCAGCGATCTTTTTCTCAAGCTCCTTATGCAGGTCGGATGTGCCGCATATAAAACGTACTGACGACATTCCGTAGCCATGATTATCCAGAGAGGCTTTTGCAGCTTCAATCAGCGAAGGATTATTCGATAACCCAAGGTAATTGTTGGCACAGAAATTAAGTACCTTCTGGCCTGTGTTTAGTTCTATCTCAGCGCCCTGCGGGGAGACTATAACACGTTCGTTTTTGTACAGACCGGCTTCTTTAATCTCGCCGATTACATTATTTAAGTGTTTCTGAAAATCTGTATACATAGTCGTATTTATTATTTCCTAAAAAAAAGAAATCCTTTAACCGCAAAGATCGCAAAGTAAAATCCACGCAAAGAACGCAAAACAAATCAGTCTACTCTACAACAAAGCGCTAAAGCTTAGTGAACCTTTGTGGCTATTTCTGAAATCCATTAAACGCAAAGAACGCAAAGTGAAATCAACACAAAGCACGCAAAGAAATCCTGTACCCAAGCAAATATTCTAATAATCCGAGGATTAATCCCCTTCAGGGTTGAATGGGGCTAATCATCATAAAAACAAGAGCTTCCAGGGGCCTTCTTACTCCCAGTTTAATATTACCTTACCGCAATTTCCCTCTTCCATAGCATCAAAACCCTTCTGAAAATCATCAATCGGGAAACGATGGGTAATCACCGGATTAAGGTCAATACCTCCGATTATCATCTGTTCCATCTTATACCAGGTTTCCCACATCTCACGGCCATAAATGCCTTTCAGAGTAATTGCCTTGAATATGATATCGCTCCATGGAACTTCAAAATTGGATGGAAGTATTCCAAGCAATGAGATAGACGAGCCGTTGTACATATTATTGATCATATCAACAAAGGCTTTTGGCGATCCGGACATTTCCAGTCCGATATCAAAACCTCTCATACCCAGCTTCTTAACAGCATCAGAAATCTTTTCCCCCTTTGAAGGGTTAACTGTAAGAGTTGCACCCATTTTCTTTGCTATTTCAAGACGATAATCGCTTAAATCGCTGGCAACAATAAACCTTGCACCGGCATATTTTGCAATCGCAACGGCCATGCTTCCAATAAGTCCGGATCCGGTTACAAGTACATCTTCTCCAAGCAGAGGAAAAGAAAGTGCTGTATGGGTGGCATTTCCGAATGGGTCCATTATTGCTGCCCACTCATCAGGGATCCTGTGGTCAAGAGGAATAACATTTATTGCCGGGACTTTCACATATTCCGCAAACGAGCCATCAATATGAACGCCGATTCCAACTGTATTTTCGCAAACATGTTCCTTGCCTCTTCTGCAGTTACGGCAATGTCCGCATGCAAGATGCCCTTCCCCGGTTACTCTTTCACCGATTTTAAGGTTCGAAACGCCCGCGCCCATCTTTTCAATGTAACCCATGTATTCGTGACCGATCACCATTGGGGTTTTTATAGTTTTCTGTGACCATTGGTCCCACTCATAAATATGCAGATCGGTACCGCAAATGGCTGATTTACTTACTTTTATAATTACATCATTAAGTCCTGGCTCTGGAACAGGAACCTCCTGCATCCATAATCCTTTCTCCGGACGAGCTTTAACAAGCGCTTTCATCTTCTTCATAAGACTGTTACTTAGTCAGTTATTAAAGTGCTAAATTAATATATTTCTTCCTTACAAAAACCTGATTTATCCCATACTATTTTATATAAGGTGGTTTATCTATCTTTGCATAAAATAAACAGATTTCATAAGATATGGCACAGGTTCGAGTTCGATTTGCCCCCAGTCCGACTGGTCCGCTACACATCGGAGGAGTTAGGACAGCACTATATAATTATCTCTTTGCAAAAAAGAATAACGGCATTTTTATTCTGAGAATCGAAGATACCGACCAGGGAAGGTTTGTGGAAGGCGCGGAGGAATATATTATGGAGTCCCTGGAGTGGTGTGGTATAAAGGTTGATGAGGGTATAAATGAAGGAGGAAAATTCGGACCGTATCGTCAAAGCGACAGAAAAGAACTGTACCGGCAATACGCTGATGATCTCATTCATAAAGGAGATGCCTATTATGCCTTTGACACCCCTGCCCAGCTTGACGCCATGAGGGCAGAAGAAGAAAAGGCGGGTAAAACCTTCATATATAATGCTTCAAACCGTATGGGGCTGTGTAATTCCCTTTCATCCTCCGGATCTGACTGGAAAGAAAGAATTGAAAAGGGAGAGCCATATGTTATAAGGTATAAGATGCCTCTGGGTGAAGATATTCACTTTGATGATGTTATCCGCGGACATATCGTAGTCAATTCTAACACATTGGATGACAAGGTATTATTTAAGTCAGACGGTATGCCTACCTATCATCTGGCCAATATTGTTGATGATCACTTGATGGAGATTACACACGTCATCAGGGGAGAAGAGTGGCTTCCGTCACTTCCCCTGCACTTTCTTCTTTATCGTTCGTTCGGGTGGCAGGCTCCTCTTTTTGCTCATCTTCCTCTTCTGCTTAAACCAGATGGCAAAGGGAAATTAAGCAAACGAGACGGTGATAAAATGGGATTTCCCGTATTCCCTCTTTTCTGGCCATACGGCGAGACTTCAAAAGGTTACCGTGAAGAGGGATATTATCCTGATGCCTTTGTCAATATGCTGGCTCTTCTTGGCTGGAACCCCGGTACGGAACAGGAAATATTCACAATGTATGAACTTATAAATTCTTTTACAATTGAACGGGTTCATAAATCAGGTTCGAGATTTGATCCTGAAAAAGCCAAATGGTTCAATCATCAATATCTTCAGAAAAGATCAGTCAACGAGGTTGCCATTGAATACAGAGAATTTTTAAGAGCCAGAGGCTTTCATATTGATATTAAGCCACTTGAACGATTGGTTGAACTTGTGAAGGAGAGAGTCAGTTTCGTGAAAGATATCTGGTCGGAGACCGATTTCTTTTTTGTTGCTCCGCAGAGTTATGACCCGGAAGTGGTTAAAAAAAGATGGAAGGAGGATTCTCCAGCGTTACTAAGAGAATTAAGGTCACTGCTGGAACAAACAGATGATTTTTCACCATCTTCAACAGAAGTGCTTGTAAAATCATGGATTGAAGAGAAAGGGTATAACATGGGCGCTGTAATGAATGCATTCAGGCTGGCAGTAGTCGGGGCATCCCGCGGTCCGCATATGTTTGATATCATCAGCTGGATAGGGAAACAGGAAACCCTGGATCGGATTGATAAAGGAATAGCATTAATTGGCAAATAGATATGAACCTTCCTCAAGCCGGGGATTTTATTGATATTCATGTTCATGAGGGCAAGCCTTCAGCAGGCAAATTTATTATTGAAAGCCTGATGGCTCATGAAGAAAAATGGCCTGAAAATATCTCCGGGATAGCATATACTTATGGAATACATCCCTGGTTTCTCGATGAGAAAAATTGTGAGAATCAGTTGAAAAAGGTTATGCATTCAGTTGATAATCATAATATTATTGCAATTGGCGAAGGAGGTTTTGATAAACTGCGGGGTCCTTCAACCGAACTTCAGCTCAGGATTTTTGAAGAGCAGGTTAAAATATCCGAGCTCTATGGAAAACCTTTGATTATTCATTGTGTAAAAGCATGGGATGAGCTGCTATTAGCCAAAAAGAATCTCAAACCGTCTATGCCATGGATGATACATGGCTTCAGGGGAAGCGTGCAGATGGCAAACCAGCTGATATCAAAGGGAATGTATCTCTCGATCTGGTTCGAATTTGCTTTAAGGCCTGAATCTGCTGATTTGTTGAGGCAAATTCCACGCGACAGATTTTTTCTTGAGACAGACGGGGCCGATGTTGATATAAGGGATATCTATAAAAAAGTTTCTTTAGATATTGATGTTACCGTTGAGGACCTAAAAGAACAATTACATTTGAATTTCATTAATTTTTTTGATTTAAGCGCCCGATTCTAACCAGCATTGGCGTAAAATGAAAGGTATTTATGGCAGAATGGTTGACAAGAACAGAGCTGATACTCGGAGCTGAAGGGTTACAGAAACTTCAGACCGCAAGTGTACTGGTAGTTGGTTTGGGTGGTGTGGGAGCTTATGCCGCTGAGATGATCTGCCGGGCAGGAGTTGCAGAAATGACTATTGTTGATGGCGATACAATAAACCATACCAACAGGAACCGTCAGCTGCCGGCATTAAACAGCACTGAAGGTCAGGCTAAGGCAAAGGTTATGGCTGATAGGCTCAGGGATATTAATCCGGGTATTAAACTGACTGTTATACAGGAATATATAAAAGATGAACGGATGATCGAGATCCTTGATCAGGGGTTTGATTATGTCGTTGATGCCATTGATACTCTGTCTCCAAAGGTATTTCTTATATACCATTGTCTTCAGAAAAAAATGCCAATTGTGAGCTCAATGGGAGCGGGAGGTAAATTTGACCCTTTAAGGATCGGGATTGCCGATATTTCCTTAACAACAGATTGCACCCTGGCACGGATTTTACGAAAGCGGCTTCATCGACTGGGTGTTACTGAAGGAGTTACAGCTGTTTATTCACCCGAAAAAGTTGATAAATCAAAGATAAAAATGGTATCGGAACAGAATAAAGCATCTGTTGTCGGTACAATATCTTATATGCCTGCAGCTTTCGGAATAGCCTGTGCGTCAGTTGTTATCAGGAATCTTGCAGGTATCAATAATTCTGATTCATAATATGAATCAGGAAGATTTTACCCCATTTTTCTTAAAAATAAAATACGCAGGCACCCCAATTGCCACTGTAAGAAGCGCAATTGATGATTCTGCAGGCCTTTCAAGGAATGAAAGGAAAAGGATTAGAAAACCAGTCATCAGATAAATAATCTGAGTAAGGGGAAACCCACGCAAACGCAATGCTCCGGGTTCTCTTCTTCTGAGTCTCCAGACACCCAGAACTGTCAGAATTGGGAAGATTCCAAGCGCAAATCCCATATAAGTCAGCACCTGTTCAAATGTTCCGGAAAGTACAAGGACAACAGCTATAATGCATTGAAGAAGGATAGAGTTTGAAGGCACTCCGAATTTCTTATGTACATTGGCTACAGAGTTAAAGAACAACCCGTCCTTTGCCATAGAATAATAAACCCTTGGTCCGATAATAAGAAATGCACTCAAAGATGAGAATAGCGCGAAGGCTATCATCAGTGAAAACAGGATATCTGCAGATTTTCCAAATAGATTACCCATGGCCAGGCCGCCGACTGAAATAACACCTTTCATTTCTTCTGGGTTTATTCCATATACATATAACAGATTAATTCCCATATAAAGAATCATTACTATACCTGTACCATATAAGAGGGAACGGGGAAGTGTTTTTGAAGGATTTTTTATTTCAGCACCGAGGTAGGTTGAGGCATTCCAACCGCTGTATGCAAACATGATCCACATAAGCGAGAGTCCTATGGTTTTCAAGCCTGCAAAACCTCCGGGAAGCTTGCTGCCTTCACCGAGATTGCTGAAATCACCTTTCCCGGAAGAAAATCCCGCAACAAGGAGTATCAATATGAGAGCTACTTTTAGCAATGTAAGGATGTTTTGAATCTTTGCCCCATACTTTATACCCCTGTAATGTATAAAAGTAAATATCAGAATTACGCTGATTGCCAAGAGTTTACCTGTTACTGCTGGTGATATACCTGCTTGTTCAAACGAGCTGCTTACTCCGGGGACTGCACGGGTGAAATACTCGCTGAACCCCAGGGCTGAAGCAGCTATGGGGGCTGAGAAACCAACCATAAATGAAACCCAGCCGCTAAGGAAGCCAAATATAGGGTGATAAAGCTTTGAGAGGAAAAGATATTCCCCGCCTGCTCCCGGCATGGCTGCCCCCAGCTCGCCGTATGAGAGAGCTCCGCATATTGCAATTACTCCTCCTACTGCCCATAGTAAGAGCATCAGAAGCGGATTGTTCAGACCAGCCATTAGGAGACCAGAAGTTGTGAATATACCGGCCCCGATCATGTTGGCCACAACAATGTTTGTAGCCGGAAAAAGACCGAGTTTTCTTTGGAGAGTTTCTTCAGCCATAATTATTTCGCAGCTTTTTTATAACTGATTGAAACACCTCCACCGGCACTGTTTACCGTTGTTTCATAATTTTTCAGACTTTTTACATATTCCAGAAAGACTGCCTGCCCGCTGGATCCGCCCCTGCGATCAGAAATATTGTGAGCTGTAAAACAACCCCCAACCTTCAGTTTGGGATCAACATCGATAAAATAATTCTTGTACCAGTCCTTATCGGCATCGCTGAAAACAAAGTCAAATGGGCCCTTTAGCTCTTTTACAAGAGTGTGGGCATCAGACAGCCGTGCATCAATATATTCCGACAGACCGGCTTTGCGGAAGTTTTCCAGTGCGGTTTTATGTCTGTCTTCATCGATATCAATTGTGATCAGCTTACCGCCTGTTTTGCTAAGCGCCCATGCAATCCATATCCCTGAGTGTCCGGTTGACGTACCAATCTCCAGGGCGTTTTTGTAGTTGTTTTTAACAATGATATCATAAAGCAGCTGGCCATCAGAGGTGGGGACATTCATGTCGCGCCATCGCCCTGAACTTTCATCAAGAAATTTTTTAACCCGTTCATCAAGCGCCGGACTCTTTTTTGGAGATTGTGCATAACCGGTTGCGTAAACAACAGATAATGTGAACACTATGCTAATAAAGCTTTTTGAAAATGCATGTGTTTTCATAGTATATAATTTTTATTTTAATGGTCTGATGGAACTGCACATGATGTAAATTATATTTTTATCGAGTATGTGCTTGTGAGCAATCATGTGGGTTTCATAACCTTATTGTTTTTAATGAACTTTTAATAACTGACAAACTTCTTCCAAAAATTATTCCCTGCAAGGTTAAGCTTTAAAATTCATGCTTCTTAATGCTAATCTGATTGGCCTCTTGCGAAATCTAACTATATTTGTGAATGAAGAACAATGAAACAATTTAAGCAATTTCTTGTTAATTTATAACATTAAAGAGTGTAGTATTGTTTGATTTTGAAGTAAATAGTTTAAACACGGATTGGATTACTGACAAAACTTGGATTTTAATATTTTAATAACTTTCTATGAACTTTACAGATTTCATCACAAACACGGGTAAAAGGATAAATAAGGAGTATTTCGTTAATCTTATCCAGGTATCAAAAGTGGATGGTAAGATAAATGATACCGAGCTCGAGCTGCTCCATAAAGAGGGAAAGAAATTCGGACTTACAGATCCTGAAATTGATAATCTGATAAACACTGAAAGCCATAATCATTATCATGCTCCATACAGTCTGGCTGAGAAATTTGAACATCTTTACAATGTCACCGTGATGGTCCTTGCCGATGATGTTGTAACGGAAAGCGAGAAGAAAATGATAAGAAAATTCGCAATTGAGGCAGGGTTCAACGACGAAGTTGTAGAGGGAGTGCTTGAACTTCTTCTTGAAGGTGTTGCTAAGGGTGAAGAGGAAGATAAATTATTGAAGGATTTTAAAAGAAAGTTTCTTTAAAGCCTGCAGAAAAACTCTTAACCAAGGTCGGATATCTTTTTTAAAAGGATTTTGTCTTTTATAGATATTTCTCTTCCTTCTATATAAATAATACCTTCCTTTCTTAATTCACTAAGAAGGCGGACTGTGTTTTCTTCAGAAATCGCTGACATCTCCCCAAGTTCTTTTCTTGTAATCGGCAAATTATACTGGTCGGAACCGTAAAAACCGGCCAGATAGAGCAGGCTCTCAGCTATGCGTCCCCTGATGTATTTTTGATTCAGGCAAATTATTTTGTTCATAATAAGTGCAACGGATTTTCCGAATGCCTTGTTAAGCTTCAGTAGTACTTCATGATTTTCCAGGTACAATTCTTTCAGGAACCCCAGGTCAACCATGCACACTTTCGAATCTTCTATAGCAGTAACAGAATAGGTATAGTGAATGCTTTCAAAGAATGATAGCAGGCCAATATATGCCGGCGGCTTCATGAGATAGAGAATAATATTATGACCATTAATCCCTTCAATGAATAACTTGGCGCTACCCTCCACAAGGTAAATTGCGTGACTCACATCATCACCCTGCTTACAGATCTTCTCATGTTTTTTAAACTGGGCCTGTATTGTCATGGCTCCTGAAAAGGATCTGCCGGTCAGGATGATAGCTTCATAAATATCGCATTTCTGCCTGCATTCTTCACATGAGATTTTTCGTGTTCCTTTCATCGTTTCAGCATTGTTAATATTTTAACAGGAACAAATATAGTTGTTTTATTAAGTTGTTATATATCAATGTTACACTGCAACGAAATTTGAAGCATATCCTATTACAAATTCCTTATTTTTAGCGTGCTTTTAATTTAATTATAATACTTCCTATGGAATCATCAGACCAATACAATTTCAGTATTTTCAGCCCCCGAAATCTTCATGGAAAGAAAAACAGAAATGTTATTCTTACTATGCTTTTGATTTGGGCAGTGGCTGTTTTCGGTTTTCAGCTACTTCTCAGGATAATTGAAAAACCTACTCCGGAAAAAGCTCTGACAATGTTTGAATCAATATGGCCTTCTGCTGTAGCGAATGGAACAGCCGGGGCTGATTACAGAGCACTTCTTAACTCTATGGTACAGGTAAGAGGAAAGAATATCGTAAAAACAAATGATCAGAAAACGCTTAATGAAGCAATAAGCCTGGTAACCTTTAAGGTTGTTCCTGACTCTGTAAGAGCACTGATTCTTGGCAATATTTCAGAATTGGGTATTTTGAGGGGCGATCTTATTAAGGCAAAAGATGAGGAGTATCTTAATATCAAAACCTTAATCTCGGAAAAGAATAAAATGATTACCGTTATGTCTGAGCCTTACAGCGGATTTAAAGTGGGTAGTCTTGAAGCAAACATTTTAACAGCCAGCCTTGTGGAAAATTATCCCGGCTCATTCTCTGCCGCTGAGTTTTCAGGATTGCCCGCGATAATGAGCTTATATCTCACACATAACCAATCAAAGCTTACTGACACAAAGTTTTTAGGATTCCCTTTCCATTATTTTTATACAGCAGTGTTTTTGCTTATACTTTTTATAGCTCTCTGTATTGTGTATAATATATTGATTGAATGGCGATTAGCTAAAGAGGGTATTGTTGAATAAGATAAAAAGTATAACGTATGAAAAAATTATATATCTCATTGATTCTCATTTTATCAGTTTTTCTTTCGGTCTCAGCTGATAGTCTTACCCAGCTCGAGGGTAGTTTTAAAACAGGTCCTGCCATAATCCTTATTACAATTATTGTAATTTTTATTCTTGTGGGTATATTTTTCAGAGCAAAGGATCCGGCTGATTATTATGCTGCAGGCAGAAAAATATCCAGGGTTGGCTCAGGAATGGCAATCGCATCAAACTGGATGAGTGCGGCTTCTGTACTTGGGATGGCAGGTATGATGTACGGCTTCGGATATAACGGTCTGGCATATGTGGTGGGATGGACAGGTGGTTATGTATTACTACTAATACTTATGGCAGCTCAGATACGTAAATACGGAAAATATACTGCTCCTGATTTTATTGGCGATCGCTTTTATTCACGCGATCTTAGAATTGCCAGCGCAATCTTTACTATACTTATTTCTTTTGCATATTGTGTCGGTCAATTTGGCGGTATCGGTCTCATGTTCAAATGGATACTGGGAATAAACTATACCTGGGCCGTAATTATAGGATCTTCGGTAGTTCTGTTTTACACTCTTATTTCCGGTATGATTGGCGCCACAAAAAATATGCAGATACAGTATGTTATAATTGTGGTCTCCTTTATGATCCCAACATTTATAATGACGTTTAAATTCGACTATTTCTGGCTAATTCCGCAAATCGGGTATGGTGCAGCAGTAACAGATATTGTGCATGGTATACAGGCGCCTAATATTGCAAATGGGGTAGCCATGCTAAATGCATATGGCCACGATCTGGCAATTGTGCCAAGCCCGGAATTTGCCATGCCCTGGGATCCATCATCAGGTACAACTTTTTTCCAGTGGATCGCAATCTGCTTTTCATTGATGGTTGGAACTGCAGGGTTACCTCATGTGATCCAGCGTTTTTACGTTGTGCCTAAAGTTACCGATGCCAGATGGTCGGTTGTATGGGGACTATTTTTTATCGCCCTTGTTTATTGGACTGCGCCTGTCTATTCAACTTTTGGAAAGCTTCTCTCATCGAATCCCGATGTTGGATTTCTGGCTAAGGATGCGATAGTTGTTTATACAGCTCAGCTTGGAAATGTTAACTCTCTGGTTGTCGGGTTACTTGCAGCCGGTGCAATTTCAGCAGCATTTTCGACTGTTTCCGGTCTCCTGGTTGCCGGAGCATCTGCATTCTCACACGACCTTTATGTAAAAGTCATTAATCCGTCTTCAACACCAAAAAGGCAATTGGGCATTGCCCGCATAGGTACCGTTATAATGGCATTGGCAGTTACCCTGGTGGCATTGATGGATCTGGGACTTATTGCACAGCTTGTTTCAGTTGCATTCTCGATGGCTGCCTGTACTATATTCCCTCTTTTCCTTCTTGGAATATGGTGGAGCGGAGCCAACAGAGCAGGAGCAAAAGCCGGCTTATTTACAGGAATACTTATTACAGTTATATCGATCACTTATTTCATAGTAGGATTAAATGGAGGCAGTCTGCCGGGCCAGACTTTCATTTCTTACTGGCTTAACGTTTGGTATTTTGCCTGGTTAGGTGCACCTTTGTCAATAATTGTGAATATTATTGTTTCAAAAATAACAGCGCCTACGCCATTGGAAATCAAAAAATTCCTTGCTGAACAGGTACATAACTAATGCGCATAAAAGAAATCTTTATTATATCAAAAGGAACGAAGGTGATTCTCGCAATCACCTTCTCCGTTTCATTACTGGCTATTATTTTTGCATTTTTTTATTACAGGAGTGTCAACAGGGCTGAAGATCCGCGGGTAACCAAAGCAAGAGCATACCTTAATGAATATGAAAAAGCCGCCGGGACACTGAACCCAATTGAGGTGTTTCGATACCTCGATTCAGCCAATGTTATCTACAGGTCATTTCCCGATTACCAGTCTTCATTCGAAACAGGGGTAATTTATAATAATAAATGCAGCATGTTGCTGCTTATGGCATTGTATGATACTGAAGTTGGAGAGCAGGAAAAGAAATCGTTGCTTGACCTTGCAATGAAATACTGTGACAGCAGCATTATTGTTTACAGAAAATGGATTTCAGAATGGGACACACTTTCACCTGCAACAATTGCATTGAAGGTGAAACCTTATATGAAAGCAGCCGATCCCGCATTTGACGGTCTTAATTTCGACAGAATCTTCTCTAAAAGGATAAAAAATTTAGTAACTGCTCAGATTGAGACCCCAAGAAGATTATCAGTCAGTCTTTCCAATAAGGGCACAATATATCGTCACCTTATAATGCCCGATTCAGCCTTGTTATGTTATAATAAGGCACTTTCAGTCTGGGAAGATAACAGGACGGCACGAAGCAACATGAGTGTGCTGATGGGAGGAGAACCTGTAAAACCAACTGTAATTGAGTCACTTTTTCCTCCTGATAAAAACAGCAGGTAGAAAATTCAGTAAAAACAACTATTATTGAAATTTAATATAAGTATAATGAAACGAATAATCATCATCGGAATACTTTCTTTATTGCTGCTTTCAAAAGCTGCTTCTCAAGAAGTTAATCCGGCATGGGGCATTAAATTTTCCGGATTTGTAAAAACGGATATCTTCTATGATACCCGCCAGTCAAGTGCATCAAATGGGATCAGGGAAGGCCATTTTTATCTTTTCCCTGATAACGTCTTAAATGATGCTTACATGAACGATATAAACGCCAACCCATCATTTCATATGCTCAATATTCAGACACGCCTTAGAGGTGATATAAGCGGACCGGATGCATTCGGAGCTAAAACCTCCGGAGCTATTGAATCGGAATTCTTCGGGACTAACGAGAGCGATCTGAACGGTTTCCGTCTGCGGCATGCATTTGTGAAAATGGACTGGTCGAAAACCAGTCTTTTGATAGGACAATCATGGCATCCCATGTATCCGGCCGAGAGTTTTCCCGGTACAATAAGTTTTAACACAGGGGCTCCGTTTATTCCATTCAGCAGAAATCCCCAGGTAAAGGTCACCCGGGTTTTCGGACCACTCAGCCTGTCTATCACAGCTTACTCTCAACGCGACTTTGCTTCTACAGGGCCTGATGGATCAAGTAATAAGTACCTGAGGAACAGCGGGATGCCGGGTTCAAATTTTCAGATGCGTCTGGTAGCAGGTGAAAAGCTGACCGGATTTGCAGGCGTTGATTATAAGAAAATAAGGCCCGAGCTCAAGACAACTGCAAATATTAAAACGGATGCTACCCTTGGGAGTTTTTCTGCATTTACCAATCTGAAAATTAAGACCACGCCTGTAAATATCTCAGTCATGGGAGTTTATGTTCAGAATGCAACCGATCTGATGATGATAGGGGGATATGCTGTTTCTGCAATTACCGATCCCGGTGCTCAGTTTAAAAATTATACGAACATCAGCACGGCTAACTTCTGGCTTGATATGACCACCAACGGTAAAAAAGTGGCATTCGGTATTTTCACAGGTTTCAGTAAAAACCTTGGAGCGGCTGATGAGATAAATGGCAGCATATATGGCCGGGGAAACAATATCGATCAGATCTTCAGATTGTCACCACGTGTAACTGTAACCGAAGGTCGCCTGTCATTTGCAGCAGAAGTTGAAAGCACAAGTGCCGCTTACGGAACAATTCAGACCAATGGAAAAGTAACCGATACGAACAGCGTAAATAATATAAGGGTTCTGCTCAGTACAATCTACAGGTTTTAAGAAGGTCCGGCATGGAAGTCATTGCCGGCTTTCAGCATAAGATTATTAACCGAAGTAATGGCTTCAGCTGCGAAAAAGCGCAGATCCCCTGAAACAAGGTTTAAATCAAGTATATTATCAGGTTCAATTCCTGAATTTATATATGATGCCTGATGTGTCAGACGCATTGCCGAGATATCTTTCCATGCCTTTATTGTCTCGCGAAGCATGGTATGATCAATATTTTTTCCGGAATATAACTCAATAACCCGGTCAATGGTTGATAATTTATTCACTCCGTATTTCAGAGAATAGAGTCTTATTATTCCGGTTAACGGCATCAGGATTTTCTTAAGGTCGGTACTGCCGCTGCTAAGCTGGCTCATGGATGGATTGAATGGCATCCAGGCTGTTGCCATATGGTGAAAAAATATATCATTGGTGTTGAGATCATTCTTTACAAAATCATGCAATTCATCTATAAGAGATTGATCTCCATAGCAATGCCTGAAGTCAAAGAAGATACTTACATCAAGAAGCTCATTGGGCCCGGGCATTTTAATCCAGTCTGAAAAATACTTTTTCCAGATACTTAGTGGCTGGCACCACCTTTCGTTACCTGCCATGTTACCTCCCTTACACAGGTTGAAACCAACTGTAGCCAGCAGATTATTTACATTTTTACCAAGAAGCATGAAATAATCTTTCACATTTTTAAGATTACTTTCCCCGGTGTCTTCAAAGATTATTGCATTGTCCTGATCGGTGAAAAGAGTTTGTTCCTTTCTTCCTGCACTTCCGGTCTGAATGAACGCAAAACGGCATGGAGGTTTTCCGGCCTCTCCGATACATAGTTCCAGAACCCTTTTACTGATAGCATCTGCAATCGTTGAGATGAACAGTGATACAGAGTAAGGGTCTGCATGACCGGCAATCATGGATATTGCCAGCTTCCGGCTGTAAAGATATTGTACCCGGAGAGCCAATGCGGACATGGATTTTTCTATTCCGGCGATGATCAGATCAGGAGCTGTAAAGAAAGATTGCGACAAATCATCATTAGTAATAATTCCGGATACAATTTTTTTATCATTAAGCACCAGAAGACATTTAGCCGGACTGTCGTTAATCATCTTAAATGCCTGATTCATAGTTGCCTGGGAATCTATGAATGCAATCGGGGAGATCATCCATCTGAAGATTTCAGTATTAGCAGGGTCTCCTTCTGCAAGCCTTACACCTATTGTCCCTGAATCGATAACACCCAGAGGTTCCCCTGCACTGTTAGAAACTATAATAACCCGGCTGTTACTTTCTTTCATCAGCAGGGCTGCATTAGCTGCGGAAAGGTTTTCCGCGCATTTAAGAGGTGGCCGCATTATTTCAGAAACCGGTGTGTCCATTATTACGGACGCACTGTATTCATTCAGGTTCACCTGCAGAGTATTTTCACTGAAGCCTGCTGCTGATATCTCCTCTATAGTTCCCTCGCACCATATTTCATGAGAGTCAGATTCAATTATTGTCACATTTATTATAGCCCAGAACTCTTCTCCTCCTTTTCGCTTCAGTAGAACTTCCCTGTTAATTATATCCTCTTTTGAGGCCAGGGTGGCTCTGAACGCTTTAAAATGAAAAGGGTTGACAAAAAGTGAATCAACCGTTAGTGGTAGCAGCTCACGGATATTGTTAAAGCCAAGAATCCTGAGAGCCGGTTCTGTGGCAGAAAGAAAACGGTTTTTATTCCCGTATGTGATCCGGAAGAATCCTGTGTTTATACCTTTTAAAAGTGCACTATCCGGGGAAAAATCAGGTTTGGATTTGAAGGTTTCAGCCGGACGTATCACAGCAAGAACAGCCCTCACGCCTCCTAATAATATGCCCGAAAAATCTGCATGCGATCTGATGAGATTGCCATTTTTAGTTTTAAGAACGCATTCAATTGAATGGCGTGCGCTCAGCTCATCATAAAAGGCATCGGGATCATCACTTTCAGGCAGACATGGTGAGTTGAAAAACTGCTGAATCGTCAAAGATGTCAGGTCGGTTTCTGTATAGCCCAGCCAGGCAAGAAGCGTTTTATTTGCCTGAATTCCACTAACAGACCATATTAAGACTCCTTCTGATGCCGCCTCGGCAAGCGTCTTATACAACTCTTTGGATTTACGCAGTTCTTCCTCGGCACGGCTTCTTTTATTCTCAATTTTATGACTCTGGCGGGAAATAACGATAAGCAGAATAATTATGATTATTCCGATTGTACCTGAGATAAAGAGAGCCCGGAATTCCATTCGCCTGATTTCGGTACGCACATCATCGACATAAATTCCCGTACCGATAATCCAGTTCCATGGTTTGAATAGTCTGACATAAGATAATTTTGCTACAATTCTTGTCGAATCATCATTCCATTGCCACATATAATCAACGAAGCTTTCACCGCTCAATGATACCTGGCTCACAAATTCAACAAATATTTTCTTTCCTTTTGAATCGCGGAATTCACTCAGATCTGTCCCGTTCAGTTCAGGTCTGTAGGGATGGACTATCATCCTCGGATAAAGGTCGGTTATCCAGAAGTAGTCTTTATTATTTGTTCCATATCTGATGGTGCTGATGGCCGATCTGGCCTCAGCCCTTGCCTCCATGCTGTCAAGAGTCCCGCTCAATTCCAGTAAGTGGTAATGGTGCAGCAGGCTGTATGCTGAAGAGGTCATTTCATGAATAAGGTTCCTTTTACGGTCCATCATTATCTTCTCAAACCCGGGTATAAGGTAAAAAAAGATAAGCCCGGCAAAGAACAATATTGCAAGTATTGCTGGCAGGTCGATCTTTGGTATAAAGATCCGTTTTCGTCGATTAGATGATGAATAGTCCATAATATTGGCTTCAAAAAATACCCGTTGAGATTATATCCAGTTTCATATTGTCTGAGTCGATAATTGAAAAACCCGATCTGCCTTTTTCGGCTGCAAGCGGAGGCAGAACAATAATTACCATTTCATTCCCGAGGTTGAAGCTGTTGTCAGCGATCAAATGAATAGCCTTCAAAAATGAACCGGCATTCCTGTAAGCGAAACCGGTAAAAATATTATGTGAATGACCAGAAAATGAATATGTTACCTTATGTAGATTCATAAATTGCCAGGCCTCCTTAAGCTGGTAGTTTCTCTCAGCGTATCGGGTTGTGGATCCGGTCAGATCGGGATAGATGTAATGCGAAAAAAGACAGAATGTCGAATTGAAGGGTACAATACAATAGTCAGGGAGCGATTTTATAAAATCAAGTTCAGAGTCTCCGAGGTCGTTGGGATCGTCGCTGTTATATGACCATACTTTCCCTTGCGTCGCTACTATTCTTTCTTCCGGATCCAATTCAAACCAGTTGCCCGGATAAATAAAACCATTTGAATATGCAGGCAACCTGCCGGCGGCAAAAAGGTCATGATTTCCGGCCGCTACCCACCGGCAGTTTGATCTTATCAGGTCAATGCAGGCTTTGGCGCTCCTGTTTTTGTTATGCCTGTAAAATCTCCTGTCGAACCCGACAATATCGCCCAGGCATACAATTTCATCACATTTGTTCTTAGCCGCAAGTCTCAATGCCTCTCTCAGCATATCTGCATTCTCATGAATATCTGTTATTATTCCGATTTTCATAAAATTACTTCTTTCGGATGATCCTGAGATATTGCTGTATAAGGCTTAAAGATAATTATTTAGCGCCGATGTAATCCTGCCTTCTCCAAAACTTTTTGTCATTTTTGTACTGTTTCTGCTTGCTTTGCATGCTGTCTTTTCAACGCTTCTTGCACTGAACATTCCGGTATCAGCTTAGCTTATAGTGCAGGATAGGATAACTCAATTTTTCTGAACTCGACCTCGGAGCCTTCAGCCTGTATTGCAATCTGGCCCTTATCAGCCGTGCAGTCAAAGCCATAGTTTACGAGGTCGTTGTTCAACCATACCTTTATCGTTCTTCCAATACATTCTATAACCATGGTATTCCATTCGCCGGCCGGCTTCTCAGAATTATCTGTGAGATTAGGAATCCGTCGGTTCTTACCCTCTGAAATGCCCCATGTTTCCTCAGGGCCACGTCGTTTTATCATATCTGGAACCTTAATATCTTCCATAATACACCAGAAATCACCTGCATTCTCATGTTGCATCTGTACTTCTACCGATTGAGGAAACATGCTGTACAAAGCTCTGGGTTTAGAGGCATGAACAAGTACGCCACAGTTTCCAGGTGTACCTGCAAATCTGTATTCAACTTCCAGCCTGTAATTCTCAAAAATATTATCCGTGATAAGATGGCCTGCGGGTTTACCAAGACTTACAAGCAACCCGTTTCTCATCACAAATGGACTTTTCAATGATGCATCCTTATCTAAATCAGGTATATCTGGATGCCATCCGGAAAGATCTTTTCCGTTAAACAAGCTTACAGGAGCAGATTGGGCATTACTGTTCTGATGTAGAAAAACCATCAGGAATACCGGAAGGGCGATTAGTTTTCTCATGTTATTTTTCATCATAAAATTCGCATTACCTTTTTTCATTCCAGCGAAGGTACAAAATATCTGAGTTAAGCATACATTGTTATCCATCAGATATTTTGTTAAATGCGACTGATTATATAACTTTATAAAAGATTATCCACTAAAACCTTTCAACTTTTAATCCTGCAAATATGAAAACCACGCGAAGATCTTTTGTTAAAACAGGTAGTATGGCAGCAGTTGCCACAGCCTTTCTTCCTGAGATAGTTCTGGCTTCATCTCAGAAAAAAGGCATTGTCGGACTTCAGCTCTATTCCATTCGTGATGAAATGATGAAGGATCCATACGGCTCATTGACGGATGTTGCGAAAATGGGTTATAAATTTGTTGAACATGCCAATTATGTCAACCGCAAATTCTATGGTTATTCTGCAAATGAATTCAGAAAAGTACTTGATGGGCTTGGTCTGAACATGATAAGCGGGCATACCGTAATGGGTCGTCAGCACTGGGATCCGGCTAAAAAGGATTTCTCAGATAGCTGGAAGCTTACAATTGATGATGCTGCTGTGCTCGGACAAAAATGGGTTGTAAGTCCCTCGATGGATGAAAGCATGAGAAACAACTATGATGATTTTAAAGGTTATATGGATGTTTTTAACAAAAGCGGAGAATTGTGCAGGAAGAAAGGCATGAAATTCGGGTATCATAATCATGATTTTGAATTCAGCGAAAAACTAAATAATGAGAAACTCTTTGATATTATGATGAGGAGCCTTGATACTGATCTGGTGGCTATGCAGTTGGATATTGGCAATCTGTACAATGGGGGAGCTGTTGCTCTGGATGTTGTCAATCAGTATCCGGGACGTTTCGAAATTATTCATGTAAAAGATGAAATACCATCGAAGAGTGGTAACGAAAAATATGAGAGCACTATACTTGGTGAAGGTATTGTAAATGCCAGGCAAATGGTCGATCTTGCAACAAAGATCGGCGGGACCACTTGTTATATAATTGAACAGGAAGCATATCAGGGCAAAACCCCGATGGAATCTGTTAAAAGAGATCTTGAGATAATGAAAAGCTGGGGTTACTAATTTTGAACCATAAAATTTATTTAAATAATTAACTATGAAAAAGGCATCTGTATTTATTATAATCTGTGCGTTGGCATTTGTTATTGCATGTCAGTCCGCCGGCCCCAATAAGCTATCAAAAAGTGATGAGAATGACGGATGGGTTATGTTATTCAATGGGAAGGATTTCAGTGGATGGAGACAGGTGAACGGCACTGAAATGCCAAAAAACTGGGTCATTGAAGAGGATGCAATGAAAATTGTTACCGGAGAGGGAAAAAAGCCTGGACAGGGAGCTAACGGCGATATTATTTATGGTACAAGGAAATATAAAAATTTCGAACTTTCCGTCGACTGGAAATCAAGTAAGATGGGAAATTCAGGAATTTTCTATTCTGTAAGAGAGGTTCCCGGAAAGCCTATTTACTATGCTGCTCCTGAAGTCCAGGTGCTCGACAATGTTGATGCCACTGACAACAAAATTGCAAGTCATCTCGCCGGTTCCCTGTATGATATGATTGCAGCTGACCCGGCTACGGTTAATCCTGCCGGTGAATGGAACACCATTGTAATAAAGATGGATAACGGAAAAGTTTCTCATATCCAGAATGGGGTCAAAGTACTTGAATATGAATTATGGACTCCTGAGTGGGATACACTTGTGGCTAACAGCAAATTTAAAACCTTCCCCGGGTTTATTGAAGGTATCGACCGGGAAGGTTATATCGGTCTTCAGGATCACGGTTATCCTTTATGGTTCAGAAGTATTAAGATAAGGGAACTCTGAAATTAGATTTAAACCTGTCTCTTTAAGTAACACTTTTATCCGGTCGATAGCATCCTGAGGGGATCACCCGGATATAGCCCAGTGTCATTTTTTGAAGTGACACGTAGTCTGCCAACGGCAATACATTGTCAGAAATGTCTGCCTGAGACACAATGACTTATAATCAGAGTATGATATATATCATTTAACTATGAGGTAAAAGACGAACAAAAACGAAAATAATCTGTTTACTTCATTGGATAATTACAGGCTCAAAATTCCTGTTTATCTGACTCAATTTGATTAATTTTTTGTGAGTTTTCTGCACCAGGTTTTAGAGGGACAATTAATCGGTTAGTTGATAAATAAGTAAACAAGAAGTAAAAAAGGTATCGCATTTTAATCATTTTATTAATCAACCGTGAAACACGACATTATTATTGTCGGTGGTGGAGTTAGTGGTACTGCCCTTCTATACACCCTGAGCAAATACACTGATGTTAAGAGCATCGGGTTAATTGAAAAATATTCTGATTTCGGACTGGTGAATTCAGCTGCAAGCATGAATAGTCAGACTCTGCACTTCGGTGATATCGAAACAAATTATACTTTGGAAAAGGCAAGGAAAGTAAAAAAAAGTGCTGACATGGTTATGAAGTATCTGGAGACGGAGAAAGGCAATGGCAGCAGTGAGAAGCTTTTTGCTCTGTATTCCAAAATGGTTATAGGGGTGGGTAAGGCACAGGTTGACAATCTGAATGAGCGTTATAAGTCATTCAGTCAGTTGTTTCCGAATCTAAGGAAAATAGGCAAAGAAGAAATCAGAAAAATTGAACCCAGAGTACTTGAGGGACGAGCTCCTGATGAGGAGCTTCTTGCACTCGTGACTAACGATGGTTATACAGTTGACTTTGGAAGGCTATGTCATTCCTTTGTAGAGAATGCAAAAAAGGTAAACCCTGAAACTTCCATCTACCTGTCTACAAAGGTTACAAATATCGTGAAAAACGGCAATTACAAGCTGATTACGAATAATGGAGAGTTTGAAGCACCTGCTGTTGTTATAGCTGCAGGGAGTCATAGCCTGAAGATCGCCAAATCGTTGGGATATGGAAAAAACTATTCGATTTTATCAATGTCAGGTAGTTTTTACAGAGGTCCTAAGGTTCTCAACGGCAAAGTTTACACCATGCAGGTCCCTCAGCTTCCGTTTGCTGCCATTCACGGCGATCCGGAGGTGCATGATGCCAATATAACAAGGTTTGGGCCTACAGCAAAGCCTATCTTTTTTCTCGAGAGATATAATAATTCTACTTTCTTTGAATACTGGAAAACTTTCGGATTCAGTGTAAGCCCTATCCTCAGTCTGATTAAGATCAGTTCTGATAAAGTTATCTTCAAATTTCTGCTGAAGAATGTTGTATACGATCTTCCCTATTTCGGGAAGCGTTCATTTTTGAAAGAGATAAGAAAAATTGTACCAAGCATAAAATTAGAGGAGATTAGCTTTGCAAAAAAAGTAGGCGGAACCAGACCCCAGATAATAAATAATACCCTGAAGAGACTTGAAATGGGAGAGGCTAAACTTCTGGGAGACAGAATAATATTTAATATTACTCCATCTCCCGGTGCCTCAACATGCCTTGGAAACGCTTTTGAAGATACAGTGAAACTGATGGAATTTCTTGATAATAAATTCGTTTTTAACAAAGCGCAATTTGAAACGGATCTGGCGGAATGTAAATAAAACTTTTTTGAATATGGAAGACAAAAAATTCTTATCCAAATTAAATGATTCAGTCAAAAAATCATGTGAAATTGATAACGAACTTTATGAAAAGTTTGATGTTAAACGCGGCCTAAGGAATAAAGATAATACCGGGGTTTTAGCCGGTCTGACCAATGTGGGGGAAGTTCTTGGCTATAAAAAGGAGAATGACAAGGTTGTTGCAATTCCCGGAAGGTTACTCTACAGGGGCATCGACATCGAAGATATAACCCTTGGGTTCCAGACTGAAAATCGTCATGGTTTTGATGAAACCGTTTTTTTGTTGCTTACAGGGAACCTTCCTACCAAAGACGAGTTGAAGAAGTTCACTGCGCACATGGCCTCGCTAAGGTCATTACCTGATAGCTTCATAAAAGACATGATACTGTCAATGAAGGGTAAAGATGTGCTCAATATGCTGGCAAGATCAGTCTTGGGCCTATATATCCTTGATGATGATCCGGATAATATCTCCCTGCCAAATATGGTTCAGCAGACATTGAATATTATTGCAAAATTTCCCTCAATTATTGCCTATTCATACCAGGCGTTCAGTCATGCTTACCAGGGTAAGACCTTAATGATCCGCTACCCGAAGGAGAACTTGTCAACCGCTGAGAATTTTCTTTATATGATTAAGGGTGAATGTTCCCGCTATACAAAGCTTGAAACCGACCTGCTCGACCTTGCTCTTGTGCTTCATGCGGAACATGGAGGTGGTAATAATTCTACATTTACGATCAGGGTAACCAGTTCGAGTGAAACAGATATCTACTCCGCAGTAACATCTGCAATTGCCTCTTTAAAAGGACCTTTGCATGGAGGAGCTAATCTGAAAGTCCTTGATATGATGGAAGATATAAAAAGTAATGTAAAAAGCTGGAATGATGAGATTGAGGTTGAAGAATACCTCTTGAAAATTCTGAATAAAAATGCATTCGACAAGACCGGGAAGATATATGGCATGGGCCATGCAGTTTATACTATTTCTGATCCGCGTGCCTCATTATTAAAAGAAAAGGCAAGAGAACTTGCAATAGAGAAGGACAGGTATGATGAATTCCAGCTCTATGAGCTAGTGGAGAGAATTACTCCTACTGTCTTTAAAATTTTTAGAGGTGAGAAAAAAGAAAAAGTTGTATGTATTAATGTCGATTTCTACTCAGGATTTGTATATTCATGTATAGATATACCGAAGGAACTTTTCACACCGTTGTTTGCCATGGCAAGGATTGCAGGATGGTGCACACACCGGATAGAGGAGTTAACATTTTCCGCAAAAAGAATAATAAGACCGGCATTTAAAAGTGTATATCCAAAACAGGAGTACAAACCGCTTGACAAACGTAATGGACTGAATAATAATTAATTGATTAGATATGAAAGATTTTATCGATGATCGGCTAGACGAAGCATACAATCTGCTTCTTGATGGTGAGTTAGAACAATCTGCTGCTATTTTTGAAGAGAAACTTAAGGAACAGCCGGAAAGTATTCGTCTTTTAATGGAATTAGCCAATATTTATTACATACTTGGCAAGATGGCCAAGTCAATCCTGTATTACGATAAGGTTGTAAAATTAAAACCTGATAGTCCCTATGTTTTATATAGAATGGGGGTTGCATTATACAGATCAACTCATTTTATAAAGGCTTCTGTTGTTTTTAATCAGATCGTTGAATCCGGTAAAAATCTGCCAATGACCTATCTATGGCTGGGGTTGTGTTATTATCATATGGGAAAGGAAGAAAAGAGTATTGAATCATACAGAGTGCTTCTAGATCATTGTCCTGATACTATTATGGCTAATTACTATATGGGTATTGCACTCAAGGCATCGGGCAGGTATGATGAGGCTATTGTACATTTTGAGAAACTCATAAATAAGACAGATCAGCACGTGTCAGCTCTTTACCACCTTGGAAGGGTTCATATGAAAAAACATAATTACGACAAAGCTAAAGTTTACTTCAAGAGGGTGATGGAGCTTGATCCTGATAACCAAAATGCCGCTACTATGATTGAATACCTCACTGTTGAGTAGTATCAATCATTATTAAACAGGTAAGAAGTGTTTCAACACGTTCGAGCATTTCCCATGATGCCTTACGTGTAAACGTCAGAACGAGAATTGATTGCGCATCAACACCTTTCTCAATCAGGTAAGATACTCTATGCACAATAACTCTTGTTTTTCCGCTGCCTGCACCTGCAATAACCAGTACAGGCCGTTAGGTAATTAAAACTGCGGCAAGCACTCTCGCCGTCTTCTCTTAATGTGAACATGTGTGGTTAAAATCTAATCAATCTTTTTATGGAAATATAGCAATTAAACTATAAAACGTGAGGAGAATTAAAATATTTCTCCAACTGTTTGGTTCAAAAACCAGACAGCATGCAACTAACGGATTGATTGTCTTTTTATAAGAGCCTCGAGGTAGCGGGATTTGAATTGGGTGCTTGCAACTAATTGTTTTACAGGTGGCATCCTGAGAATAGCTCCCAGAACAGCTGCAAGAGCCCGGTGACTGAAATATACCTGGTTGTCAAAAATCAGATTATGTAATTTTCCTCGTTCAATTGCCATCATTACTACCCTGTGGACTGAATTCACCGGGGTGATAACTCTCTTTTTCCTTGGTTTCATCTCAAGAGCGTTTTTGCTGCATCCTTTGAGACATACCCCGCAACCAAGACAAATATCCTCTTCAAGCCTTGCCTTTTTCCGAAGATGATTTACAGGGTCATTGGCAGATACAAGACCGATGGCTTCAACGGGGCAAAGGTTTATGCATTTGCCACATCCTGTACAATTGTCATCAATGATAACCGGAATAAAGGCCGAAGTATGGACAGGATTTAAAAAACCAAATCGCCGCGCAGCAATTAATGCTTCACAGCAGCAGCCGCAGCAATTGCATATAAAGTTTACCTTTTCCCTTACATTCTCCCCCAGTTGAATAAGATTATTGTCCCTGGCTTTCTGAAGTAAATCCAACCCTTCAGCCACATCAATTTTTCGTGCTATTCCATGGCGCGTTAAAGAATCAGCACAGTTGTTAAAGGTCATGCAGATTTCCATCGGAGCATCACAATTTTTGCCAACATGTTCCATCTTATGGCGGCAGTAACAAACACCTACGCCTATGTGAGAGGCTGTTTTAATGATCTCAGAAGCTCTTTCAAAATCAAGTATGTGAAGTGAATTTTCTTCCGATAGACTCTCTTCATTGACGAATACCCTGCCAAGCGGTGTTTCACCTGAAGCAAAGAGGCTGGTAATGAATTCCTCTTCAACATTCATATACTGATAAAAAAGTTCTGAAAGTGTTTTCTGATCAATATCTTTCCTGTACCTCATCAGGGAAAACTCAAAAAAGCCGGCCATGGGTGGAGGCATAGAATAGATTACGTCATCCTTGTACTCAGCATCAATAAGAATTCCACGGTCAGCAAGGTCATTTAGGATTTTCCGCGCATCAGCCACATTTATCCTCCATATTCCTGCTGCTTTTTTTGCATTGAATGGTTTGATTGGCAATAAAGAAACCAGGTTCGCTTCTTTTTCAGAAAATAGAATTTTAAAGATTTCGTACAGCAATTCCGATGGTGGCGCACCCTGAGGAAAACGGTTGATCCGCTCAGAAAGTGCAGAATAACTATTTTGCTTAATAGTTAAATGGTGTCCCATCGTTATCGTTTAAGTTTGTAGTTACAACAAATTTAGTTAAATTTTTTAAAATATAATGGAGTTGCTTAAACTACCAGAATCTAAAGGTTTAAGAATTTCCCTGCCGGTAAACGGGACCAACTGATCTAGAGAGCCTGTTGACTAATGTACGAAAAGTGATATTTAGTCGTTTGATAATGAGTGTGGGTCAAATATTAAGGGATGATTTTTCAATAAAAACTAAAGATTATGAGATTTATAATAACCATTGCTTTATTACTGTCGGGTCTTGAAATATTCTCTCAAACTGTCTTAACGATGGAGGGGAAAACATATACAAATTCATCAGCAACCTGGCTGGGGGTTAATAGTCCCCGGTCGAATCCTACAGCATTAACATTTAAGAATAACTCAATAACTTCAACAAATACACTTGGCTATCAATTGCAGGCAGGTGATGAAGGATCTCATTCTGATAATAATAACCTGGATAATGCAATAATTACCGGGAACAGGTTTAGCTGGAGCGGAACTGATATGAAAAGCATTACTCACGGCCTGTTTACAGGGCATAATATTAATGTTGTTGCGAAATACAACTACCTGAATAATGTACCAATGGGTATTATCAGAAAATCTGCCACCAATATGAAAAATACTTCGGGTGGTGTTGCATATAACATTGTGAAGGGTGGTGTAGTTAGCCTTGTTGTAAAGGGGATGAGCAATGTAAACATCTATAACAATACATTTTACACTGCGAGAACCACCTCTGAAACAGGGCGT
>JBBRVC010000028.1:0-29921 GCA_038247205.1 Bacteroidales bacterium | reverse complement strand
TCCAGTACCTGTAGGCTTTAAGCCGGAATTCCAATAGCCAGTCAGGCTCATCCTTTTTCGCCGAAATTATCCGTATAACATCCTCATTCAGACCTTTCTGGATCATTTCCGTTTCAATATCGGAATGGAATCCGTATTTGTATTCTCCTGAGGTTACTTCATTTAATATTTTATCCTGATCTTTTTCCATCTGAAAATTTTCAACCGCATATTTTATTAACTACTAACAACCCGGGCATCCAACTGTTATTATAAGTCATGGATTATTTCTTAAATCTGACTATCTTAAGAAGATTCCCGGTAAAGTCTTTATAAGCGGTGGTATATTAATTATATTTAATCTAAATAAACATGCAAAAATAAAAAAAAATAAGGACTCTTGTTATAATTTTGGTGTAATTATAATAGGCAAAGGGGCATAATGACAATTAAAAAGATGACAATTACCTTGATTTTGATAGCAAATTTATTTATAAATTCGCACCACCGTAAACTAAATGCCCCAGGGTAAACAGAGTTATATGAAAAACCACTTAGAATCTTTTATCAGAGATAACAGCAGGAAGCTGTTTTTTATTTTTTTAATACTAATTACTCCTGTCGGTCTATTTGCTGCTTCGGGTCCTGTGCCGGCGCTTGGACCGATAAGAATTGAATTTGTAATATTCGGTTTAATTCTTCTGGGAGTTGCATTATTTCACAAACAGACATTCTGGGTAGCAGTAATCGGATTGACAGTCCTGCTGACATTCAAACTTGTTTTTGACCCTGGATTTCACCTTATGGAACACGTTTTCGGGTCAACTCCCCTGGCGGAACAGCTCATGGACAAAGAATTACGACAAGGTGAATGGGGAATTATTCTGAATCTTCTTGGTTTGCTGCTTGGATTTGCTGTATTATCCAAAATTTTTGAGGAGTCGGGAGTACCAGATATTCTTCCGCGTTATCTCCCTGACGACTGGAAAGGTCCTTTCCTCTTATTGATCTTTGTGTTCATTCTGTCCTCATTCCTTGATAACATAGCTGCCGCCCTGATTGGAGGAACCATTGCACTTGTTGTGTTTAAGAAAAAAGTGCATATTGGCTACATTGCAGCCCTTGTTGCCGCCAGTAATGCCGGAGGAAGTGGCAGTGTGGTGGGTGATACAACAACAACAATGATGTGGATCGACGGTGTAGCTGCATTTAATGTTTTGCATGCTTATGTTGCTGCCTTTGCAGCTTTATTGTTTTTTGCCTGGTTTGCCTCACATCAACAGGATAAATACCAGAAAATTCAAAAAGATGCTCCTGTAGGTGCAACAATTGACTGGATTAAGATCTTGCATGTTGCAATTATTCTGGCCGGTGCTATAATTTCAAATATTGTGTATGATATGCCTGCTCTTGGAGTGTGGATTGGTATCTTAATTGGCGTATTCCTCCGGCCAGTTCCATGGAGAGAGGTTCCCGGAGCAATCAGGGGTACAATTTTCCTGCTATGCCTTGTTATGTGCGCATCTATGATGCCGGTAGAGGAACTACCTGATGCTTCCTGGATAACAGCATTTGCTCTTGGATTTCTTTCAGCCGTATTTGATAACATCCCTCTTACAAAACTTTGCCTTGATCAGGGGCATTATGACTGGGGAATGCTCGCATATGCGGTTGGTTTCGGAGGATCTATGGTATGGTTTGGGTCTTCAGCCGGTGTGGCAATAACAAATAAGTTTCCGGAGGGCAGGGATGTATTCAAATGGGTTAAAAATGGCTGGCATATTGCCGTAGCATATGTAATAGGTTTCTTTTTCCTTTATCTGATAATGGATTGGAAACCTGCTGATAATAAAGAACATAAGATACTAAATTGTCCGGTCCCGGGATGCACTGTCGGAAAAAATGGAAAACCTCCGGACATTGGGTACGCAGCGTTCCGGAACTTTCATGATAATTTATGTAGAATATCTTTGTAAAATAATTTTGTTTATCTCTATTAAAACCCGATGGATCAATGAAAAAGTCAATCATTTTTGTTTTATCTTTACTGTCACCTGCCTTGTTATTTGGATCAACCGGCGAAATACCATCCATCGGTCCTATACGGCTGGAATTTTTAATATTTGGCTTCATCCTCCTGGGAGTTGCTTTTTTTCACAAACAAACATTCTGGGTTGCGCTAACCGGATTAGTAGTACTGCTGGGTTTTAAATTTGTTTTCGATCCTGTCTTTAATCTTCAGGAACACCTCTTCGGACATAATCCGATAATTGAACAACTTCTTGATAAAAAGATGCGTCAGGGGGAATGGGGCATTATACTTAACCTGCTCGGTTTACTACTGGGATTTGCAATTCTTTCAAGAATATTTGAAGAATCAAAAGTACCGGATATTCTTCCACGCTACCTTCCCGATGACTGGAAAGGACCTTTTATGTTACTGATTTTCGTTTTTATCATGTCAGCGTTTCTCGATAACATTGCAGCAGCACTTATTGGAGGCACAATTGCACTGGTAGTTTTTAAACACAAAGTCCACATTGGCTATATTGCTGCAATTGTTGCAGCAAGTAATGCCGGAGGAGCTGGCAGTGTTGTAGGCGATACTACAACAACCATGATGTGGATAGATGGAGTCAGTGCCTTTAAAGTACTGCCGGCATTCATTGCAGCTGCTTTTGCATTCTCCTTCTTTGCATGGTTCGCAGCTCATCAGCAGGATAAATATAACCGTATACAAAAGGATGCCCCATCTGATATTAAGATTGACTGGAAAAGAATTTTTGCAGTTGGTCTTATTCTGGTCGGAGCCATTATATCAAATATTGTATACGATATGCCGGCAATGGGTGTCTGGATTGCAATCGCATTAGGATCATTCTTTATTGCAGTTCCATGGAAAGAGATTCCCGGGGCTATAAAAGGCACCATTTTTCTTCTCTGTCTAGTAATGAGTGCTTCAATGATGCCTGTTGAAGAACTTCCAAACGCTTCTGTGATAACTGCTTTTGCTCTTGGTTTTCTTTCAGCCGTATTCGACAACATACCATTAACAAAATTATGTCTTGACCAGGGTCATTTTGACTGGGGTATACTTGCATTTTCTGTCGGTTTCGGCGGATCAATGGTATGGTTTGGATCTTCGGCAGGGGTTGCAATTACTAATAAGTTCCCTGAAGGACGTAATGTATTTTTATGGCTTAAAAAAGGGTGGCATATACCTCCGGCTTATATAATTGGCTTCTTTGCACTATATCTTATAATGGGATGGAACCCTTCTGACAACAAGGAACACAAAATTATTAATTGCCCTGTTCCGGGATGTCCGTTGGCTGAAAAAACTATTAATGGCGATATTCCGGGATTGGTGGAATATCACGATCTTGTTGAGTGATTATACCCTGGTTTTTCTTAGTACTGACGTTGTATTCATCAAGGAGTGTCTGGAATAACTCCTTGACAGATGTGATTTTTGTTGCACGGAAAGCATTTGCACCTGCAAAGGCATATCCATTTTCAAAGTTGCCTTTAAAGGCACTTATAAGAGCCATAATTATACAGTAAGGACTCTTTGAAATATCACAGGTTTTTATGCACTTGAAAGGGCATTTCTTCGGTTGTTTTTTGCCATCCCTTACTTTTGTGATGAAATTGCTGAGTATAGCCCGGCCCGGCATGCCAACCGGACTTCTTATTATCTCAATATCTTTCTCTTCAGCATCGATATATGTTTGCTTGAATGCCATAGAGGCATCGCACTCGTCAGTAGTTACGAACCTTGTTCCCATCTGTACACCTGCTGCACCAAGGCTCATTATTTTGCTGATATCCTCACCGGTATAAATTCCTCCTGCTGCAAATAGCGGAATCATTTTTCCGTATTTTTCCTCGAAAGGCTTAAGTTCACTGACAATTTCGGGCACTAACTTTTCGAGGCAATAATCACCATCATTAATCTGCTCTTCCTTAAAACCCAGATGTCCTCCGGCCATAGGGCCTTCAACAATCATTGCATCAGGCAGATAATCATAATTTGTTTTCCATTTTTCGCAAATGATTTTTGCTGCCCTTGCAGATGAAACAATAGGAACCAGTTTGGTTGTACTTCCGATTTTTAAAAAAGATGGCAGGTCAAGTGGAAGGCCGGCACCTGCAAATATGATATCCACTTTTTCCGAAATAGAGGTTTTTATCATATCTGAAAAATTTGTCATGGCAACCATAACATTTACTCCGATTACCCCAAGCGTTTTCTCCCGTGCTTTACGTATCTCTTCTTTTAAACCTAATATGCTTGCTTCGAGATAATCCTTCGACAACTCCTTATATAACAATCCCAATCCCGCACTTGAAATAACACCAACACCTCCTTCATTAGCTACAGCAGCTGCCAGACCTGAAAGTGAAATACCAACACCCATTCCTCCCTGGATAACCGGAACAGATATTGAAAGATTGCCTAACCTTAATCCCCTCATTTCATCAATTATTAATTGTGGTAAATGTAGTCCATATATGCTGGTTAAAAATGCAAAAGAACATAAATATCATAAATTGGATCCGAATATTCATAAATTTTAACGATTCATAGGTTTAATATCGTACATTTCAATTCTTCTGCATGCTGAAACATCACTTAAATTTTGAATATTGTCTTAACTTTAACCTTGAAATTTTAATAAAAACACTTATGAAGAAAATCCTATTCATATCAATAAGTCTTTTTGCTTTATCAATCTGCATTTGTGGACAGACTGAAAAAGAGATTAAAGCTGTAATGAAACATGTTACTGTTTTTCCCGACCGCGCCCAGCTGAATCATGAAGCCACAGTTGAAATTTCGGCGGGGAAGTCAATTCTGAAACTAAAGGGTCTGTCACCATATATAGATGCGCAAAGCATTCAGGCTAAGGGATTTGGTGATTTTGTAGTTCTTTCCGTTAATCATCATAATAATTATCTTCAAAATCTTGAGGACGCACCGGAAATGGAAAACATACAAAGCCAGATTGAGTCTCTGCAATTAAAAGTCGAGGATGAAAAAGCTGCAATCAGTGTTCTGAAAGAGAAGGAAGCTTTTCTTGTTGCTAACAGGGGAATTCTGGTAAAGGAGACCACTTTCTCAATTGAACAGCTAAAAGGGGTTATTGAGATCTACACAACCAACATGGAGCAGGTAACATTGACAATTCTTAAGAAAACCCGGCTTATCAAGGAATATGAAAAACAGATTACCGCACTCCAGCAGCAGATATCAAACAGATCAGCCAGGCAGGAGCTGCCATCGGGTGAGATACAGATCACTGTAACTTCAGAAAAACCTCTCACAGGGAAATTCAACCTGAGCTACATAGTGACAAACACGGGATGGTATCCTACTTACGATATAAGGGTTGATGATATAACAAAACCGGTTATAATTTTTTATAAAGCAAATGTGTTCCAAAATACAGGAGTTCCATGGAAAGATGTGAAATTGAGTTTCTCAAATGCAACACCCTGGGTGGCAGGAAACATTCCTGTTCAATATCCCTGGCATGTTGATTTTTACCAGCCGGCTCCACCTCCGGCTCCCAGAGGAAAACTATCAGCAGCAAAAAGAAGTGATTCTCCTATGATTGCTGAGGCTATCTCCAAAGATGAGTTAAGGGTGGAAGAAATGGCAGAATCTGCCCCGGTTTACGTCGAGAAAAGGGTTGGAGAAACTACAATAACCTTCGATGTTGCTCTACCCTATTCAATTCCGAGCAATGGTGATTTTCAAACGATTGAAATACAGCGTACGTCTGCTCCTGCTGAATATAAGTACGTTACCGTTCCGAGAATGTCTACAGTTGCCTATCTTACTGCAAATATTCCTGACTGGGCAAAACAAAGCCTGCAGACAGGAGAGGCCACACTATATTTTGAGAATTCGTATGTGGGAAAATCCACCCTTAATGTGAATCAGTTAACAGATACGCTTGTTCTGTCACTTGGCAATGATAACAGTATCCTAGTCAAAAGGGAAAAGAGAAGAGATTTTACCAGCCGGAGAATTATAGGTTCAAACAAAACCGAAACTTACTCATACCTGATAAGCGTAAGAAACAATAAATCAAACTCTGTGAAAATAACTGTTACAGACCAGCTGCCATTATCCTCAAACAGCGACATAACAATTGAAGCTGTTGAATTATCGGGTGGCAAACTGGTCCCTGAAACCGGTTTTATCAGCTGGGATCTTGATATAAAGCCACAGGAGACCAGAGAACTAATTCTGACATATTCAGTTAAATATCCAAGGAATCAAACTGTTATACTTGACTAACCACTAAAATATTATGAGTCTGTTAGGGAACCTGATCTGGCTGATCTTCGGAGGCATTATAATTGCAATTGAGTATTTTATCGGAAGCATTATTCTTATGCTTACTATAATTGGAATCCCATTCGGAATCCAGACACTTAAAATGGCTGCAATCGCTATATGGCCTTTTGGAAGGGACACGCGGGTACAGGCAAGGGCATCGGGATGTCTTTATATCATTATGAACGTTATCTGGCTGATAACTGGAGGATTATGGATTGCTATAACTCATTTATTCTTCGGACTCCTGCTTTGTATAACAATAATCGGAATTCCATTCGGTCTGCAACATTTTAAACTGACAGCAATTGCATTGAATCCTTTTGGAAGAGATATAGTAAATCTTTAAGTTATGAACGAATCTGACAGCAATCAAACTCCGATAGCCAATATTGGCAAATTTGGCCTTATTGAGCGTCTCTCCGGAAAAGCAGTGAAGGTAAATAAATCAACAATCTCGGGGATAGGTGATGATTCAGCAGTAATTGAGACAGGGAAAAAGCTAACCCTGGTCACCACTGACCTTCTTCTTGAAGGAATTCATTTCAACCTTATATATATGCCACTTAAACATCTTGGTTACAAAGCTGTACTTAGAGGGATATCAGATATATACGCTATGAATGGATCGCCGTCACAGATTCTGGTTTCAATTGGCATAAGCTCGAGATTTACTGTTGAAAACATTGAAGATCTATATGAAGGAGTTTACATGGCATGCAGTAAATACAGAGTTGATCTTGCAGGTGGAGATACTACCAGCTCAATAACCGGGCTGACAATCAGTGTTACTGCTGTTGGAACAGTGGAAAAAGAAAAGCTTGTAAGAAGAAACGGAGCCAAACCTAATGATCTGGTTTGTGTTACAGGTGACTTCGGGGCATCCTATATGGGCCTTCAATTGCTGGAAAGAGAAAGAAAATTATTTGAAAAAGAAAAGGTACAACAGCCCGAACTTGCCGGATATGAGTATCTGATAAGCCGTCAGATCAAACCTGAGCTGCCTGTAATTGTTCTGGAGGAACTTGATAAAGCCGGCATATTGCCGACGAGTATGATTGATGTATCTGACGGGCTGGCGTCCGATCTGCTGCATATTTGCAAGTCATCCGGAACAGGCAGCAGAATATATTATGACAAAATTCCGGTTGATTACGAAACCTCCAGGTTAGCTGAAGAATTTAAACTTGATCCGATCACTCCGGCTTTGAATGGCGGAGAGGATTATGAGTTCCTTTTTACAGTCTCTCTTGATAAGTTCGAATCAATAAAACCGATCGCCGGGGTGAAAGTAATAGGACATATAACTCTTAAAGAATCAGGGAATTATATGGTCGGAGACGATGGCTCCGAAATCGAGATAAAAGCTCAGGGCTGGGGTATTGAGAAATAAAAAAACTATCTGGCCCTTATTATTCCCCTTTCTGATTTCCTGATAAAATCAAGGATATAATCACGGTCAAATGATGGTTTGAACGTAATCTCAATGTGTTCAAGGGCTTGTGAAACATTCATCCCGTTCTGATATATAATCCTGTAAATATTGTGAATCTCATCAATCCTTTCTTTTTCAAAACCACGGCGCGTCAGGCCCACAGTATTTAGTCCCATGTAAGAGAGGGGTTCTCTGTCAGCTTTTAAAAAGGGAGGAACATCTGTTCTGATCTTGCTTCCTCCTCCAACAATAACATGGTCACCTATCCTTGTAAACTGATGAACTAATGTTCCACCGCTTAAAATAGCCCAGTCCCCTACTTTCACCTCGCCAGCCAGACCTGTGGAATTTCCTATAATGCAATAATTTCCGATAACACAATCGTGTCCGATATGAGCATATGCCATTAAGAGGCAATCGTTTCCCACAACTGTTTTTCCGACAGCAGCCGTTCCCCTGTTCACAGTAACCCCTTCCCTAGCAGTAGTTTTATCGCCTAATTCCGCCGTAGTTTCTTCGCCTCTGAATTTAAGATCCTGCGGTATGCCTGAGATAACTGCCGTTGGAAAGATCTTACAGTCTTTCCCAATTCTTGCTCCGTCAAGCAAAGTGGCATGGGGACCAATCCATGTACCATCACCGATAATGACATCCCCTGCTATATATGCAAAAGGATCAATGGTGACATTCTCTCCAATTCTGGCATCGGGATGGATATATGCTAAACTTGATATCATTGAAATTATTTGTTTTTAATTACCTGTGCCGTCATCTCACCCTCAACAACCAGGGTGTTTCCGACAAAAGCCTGGCCCAGCATTGTCACAATTCCTCTCCGCGGTGGTTCGGCTAGTTCCATTCTAAGTATAACAGTATCGCCTGGTACTACCTTATGTTTAAATTTCAGCTTATCTATTTTTAGAAAATAAGTTGAATACTTTTCAGGCTCTGACACGCTGCTGAGAACCAGTAATCCTCCGGTTTGGGCCAGAGCTTCAACAAGTAACACGCCCGGCATAACAGGTTCGCCGGGAAAATGTCCCTGGAAAAAACCCTCATTAAAAGTTACATTTTTTATGCCCACTATCGAATTTTCGTCAAGCGCAATTATTTTATCAACCAGCAGAAACGGGTACCTGTGTGGAAGCCTTTTCTTTATATCATCAACGGTGTAAATAGGAGGTTTTGCCGGATCGTACAAGGGTACATTACGTTTCGACGAAGCTTTTTTTATCTCCTGCCTCATTAGTTTAGCCAACCGGGTATTTGCGTAATGGCCCGGCCGTGTGGCTACTACTTTCCCTTTTATGGGATATCCCACAAGAGCGAGATCACCCATTATATCAAGAAGTTTATGCCTGGCCGGTTCATTGGGATATTTCAATTCGGTATTGTTAAGAATTCCGGCCGTATGAGAACTGATACCCGGTCTGTTGAACATCTTTGCAATCCGGTCTATTTCTGATTGCTCAACTTCCTTCTCAAGAATAACTATTGCATTGTCAAGATCGCCTCCCTTAATAAGGCCGGCTTTAAAGAGTGGTTCCAGTTCATGGAAAAAAACGAATGTCCTGCTCTTTGAAATTTCTTCTTCAAAATCATCGATGGAATCAAGTATAGCATACTGATTTCCCAATATCTTTGAATTATAGTCTATCAGAACATTAATACTAAGGTGATCGTCGGGATAAACAATAAGATCAACTCCATGTTCCTCATCAGAGAAAACTATCTTCTGCTTAACTACAAAATAGTTGCGGTCTTCTTTCAGTTCAACGATTCCGGCCTCCCTTATAGCTTCAGCAAATTTCCATGAGCCACCGCCAAGAATAGGAGCTTCAGGACCGTTCATTTCAATATAAGCATTATCAACACGAAGTCCGTGAAAAGCTGCAAGCACATGTTCGATTGTAGATACTGAAGCATTATTCTGCATCAGTGTCGTTCCTCTTGAAGTGTCAGTAACATGCTCAGCCAATGCATCTATTATAGGAGTTCCGGGTAGATCAACCCTGCAAAATTTATACCCGTGATTTGCCGGGGCAGGTTTAAGTGTAATAGTTACATTTATTCCGGTATGTAGTCCCTTTCCGGTTAAACTTATCTCTTTCGCAAGTGTTCTCTGCTTTTCGCTCATCAATTAGGTGGTTAGAGGGTACAAAAAAAATAAAAAAATCCGAACAATTGAAAAAATATGCTCATTTACTTTCGATATCTGAACAGCATCAATCACAACAAGTTATATTATTTATTTTTAAGAATCTCAATTTCTTTTTCCAATTTTTCAATTTTTACCTTCATTTCGGGGAGTTTCCTGAAAACTACCGATGATTTGAGAAATTGTTTAAATTCTATAGCCGGAGAACCGATAATTGTTGTATTCTCCTCCTTAACATCCCCTGCAATTCCTCCCTGGGCACCGATTCTTGTACCATCGGCAATTTTTATATGCCCCGAAAGACCAACCTGCCCTCCGAACATACAGTTCTTCCCAACCTTGGTTGATCCTGCAACACCGGTTTGTCCCGCCATCACAGTATTCTCTCCCACTTCAACGTTATGACCAATCTGAATAAGATTATCGAGTTTCACACCTTTTCGTATAATCGTAGAGCCCATTGTAGCACGGTCGATAGCAACGTTGGCTCCGATCTCAACATGGTCTTCAAGCACTACATTCCCAAGCTGCGGGATCTTCATAAATTCATTATCTGACTGGGGAGCGAATCCGAAACCATCGCTTCCAATAACGGAACCTGCATGAACTATGCAATTTTTTCCAAGTATACACTCGTGGTAAATTGTAACACCGGGATAAACTATGCAATTTGCTCCAAGTCTGGTTTTGTCACCTAAATAAACATGCGGATAGACTGAACACCCGTCTTCAATAACACAATCTTCACCTATATAAGAATAGGGCCCGATATAGACGTCCGCACCGATTTTCGATGATGCCTCAATTACGGCTGTGGGATGTATGCCCTTCTTTCTTGGTCTGGACTGATCGACAAGCCTGAGCAGCATGGCAAAAGACTCATAGGCATTATCCACCTTTATAAGTGTCGGCTCAATTTTTGCAGATGGCACAAAACTTCTATTTACAAGGACTATTGATGATTTTGTCGTATAGATGTAATGTTCATATTTGGGATTGGCAAGGAACGATAGAGCACCTGTGTGTCCTTCTTCTATCTTTGCTACAGTGTTTACGAGAGTTTCAGGATTTCCTTCTATTTCGCCTTTAAGAAACCCTGCGATGGTTGAGGCTGTAAATTCCATGATATATATTTTAAATTATCTGCATTCTTTTGGGTAACAAAGAAAAAATTTAGTCATTCTTTCCGACAAAAACCGGTGATCGAACATATCTGAAACGTCCGAAACGTTTGCAGTCTTTCCCGACTTGAGCAAAATTTTAACCTCCGGAGCATCAGGAGTATAAGCAAGGTTCGAGATGCTTCCTGTAAAAACGTAATATCCGGTCACATCCGGACTGACTTTCATCAGTTTCATTGCTTGGACTTTCAGTTTTTCAACCCGGTCTTCGGTGAAAGGATCATTCTGAAGTTCAATTGCAAAGAGGTTTCTGTGCAATAACCGTACCGAAAGATCTGAAAGAACTTTATCAGGCTCATCAGCCCAGTATTTTGCTGACACAAGAATATCAGTATCATCCAGTTTCATAAAATTTGAAGCTATCAGACCTGGGGTAAATAAACCTTCACGAAAAAGATCATCATGCCCTATTTTATTATAAAGAAAGAATTTCAGTGCCGGTGTTGCATATAAACCAGCTCCACCACTTGCAAGCTCCTTTGCACGCATAAGCACCCGAACCAGCAGACTTTCGGATGAAAGAACGGTCTTATGCATGTAAACCTGCCAATACATGAGTCTGCGTGCAACAAGAAATTTCTCTAGGGAATAAATGCCCTTTTCAACGATTACCAGCCTGTCGTTCACAACATTGAGCATTCTTATTATGCGATCTGATCCTACTGAACCCTCAATAACACCGGTAAAAAAACTGTCTCTTCTCAGGTAATCCAACCGGTCCATATCAACCTGGCCGGAAATTAATTCATGAAAAAAAGGCCTTGAATAAGTTCCTTTAAAAACCTGAATTGCCAGGTCGAGCTTTCCTGTGTAGGTCTCATTTAATTTCTGCATGATTAGCAGCGATATATCCTCATGTGATATATCATTTATGATCGCGTTTTCCAGACCATGAGAAAAAGGCCCGTGCCCAATGTCATGCAGCAATATTGCAATTAGTGTGGCTTCTTCTTCCTCCGGGGATATATCGGTACCCTTATTTCTTATTGTGTTAATTGCGAGATCCATAAGGTGCAGTGCTCCAAGAGCATGCTGGAACCTGCTGTGGTTTGCCCCCGGGTACACAAAACTTGTCAATCCAAGCTGCTTGATATTTCTTAAACGCTGAAACCATGGATGTTCGATAAGGTCAAATACAAAATCTCCGGGTATACTTATAAATCCATAAACGGGATCATTTATTATTTTTCGCTTATTTGTCAGATACGACACCTGTGAATTATTTAAGCTACAAAAATAGAAATAAGTTTAACAGGGTGCACTATATGAGATTAATTCTCTGCATTACGTTCGGATTCTCATCGTTTTAATCTGAAAAATTATTTTCTGATGAAATTATTGTTTTAATGAATGTTTTGATTTGCTTTGTGATTCAAAGTACTTTTAATTACAGGAAATGATTTAACATCAATCAGGCGTATGAAGATGTTTCAAGGTATATACTATTATCTTTTAGCTATTTATGAAGGTTTTACAACAATAAAAACATTCTAAAAATTTACTCTATGTTGAAGAACATATATTTTTAGTGTAACATTTGAAATAAAATCCGTCTTTAATGCGTCAAATGTAAGAATAACCCAGCTTAAATATTGATTTTATGAAGATTGAAATTCAAGGTCTTAACCAGATTTATTCTAATGGTAATCATGCCCTGAAAGATATTAACCTTGAATTCGGTACCGGAATGTTCGGTCTACTTGGACCAAATGGTGCGGGTAAATCAAGCCTGATGAGAATTATTGTCACACTGATGGCGCCTACTTCCGGATTAGTTCTCGTGGAAGGAAAGGATATACAGAAGCATCGTAAAGAAATCCGCAGTCTTCTTGGTTATCTTCCGCAGGACTTCAGATTCTTTTCTTCTTTGAAAACCTGGGAATTTCTTGATTATTCAGGGTCGCTCGCAGGTTTAAAGAACAAGAAAGAAAGACTTGTTGAAGTTGACAGGTTACTCGATCAGGTTGGGCTGCTTGAGGTACGTGACAGGCAGGCAAACAGATTGTCGGGTGGAATGAAGAGGAGGCTTGGCATAGCACAGGCTCTGATCGGCAAACCAAGGATTATTGTTGTCGACGAACCAACTACTGGACTCGATCCGGATGAAAGGATCAGGTTCAGGAATATCCTTTCACAACTAAGTCAGCATGATGTAACTATCATATTATCAACTCATATCGTTGGTGATATTTCATCTACTTGTCAGGGAATGGCACTTTTGAACAAAGGGGAACTCGTGTTCTCCGGATCACCGGAAAATCTTGTTAAGCACGCTGAGGGTCATGTGTTCAAAATGAACCTTACACAATATCAATATGAGATAGTCAAGGAACGCTACAATGTGATCTCTACTATTCCAAATGAAACCGGTTGGGAAGTGCAGATAGTATCTGACCAAAAACCCGAATTCGATTCATCACCAATAATTCCGAATATTGAACATGCATATGTATATTTTATGGAGCACAAATTACAAACTGATATTAATGAATAATTACTAAAAGCACCTATGGATTTTTTTCATAACATCAGAACAGTTGCACTTTACGAGGCCAAAACACTAAGAAGGAGTTGGTTTTTCAGACTCTTTTCCCTTGGCTCAATGTTTATTCTTAGCGTTCTGAATATTGGCCTCTTTTCTCCTATTGGCGATGAAGACTGGGAACTCGTTTCAATACCATCCTCAGTGCCACTTGTAAATCTTTACCTTCTTAATATCGGCCAGGCAATAGTTGTGATTTTCCTCGCTGCCGACTTCCTGAAAAGAGATAAGAAACTTGATACAAATGAAGTCCTCTACACCAGACCAATGTCAAATCTGGAATATATTATTGGAAAAACATGGGGAATTCTACGGCTTTTTCTGGGTCTCAACCTTATCATTCTATCCATTGGGCTGCTGATTAATATTATTTCCCCGACAATGGCAGTCGACCTGTCGGCGTACTTATATTATATGCTGACAATCACCGTCCCTACCATCGTTTTCAGTCTTGGATTCGCATTTATGCTGATGTCAGTAATAAGGAACCAGGCAGTGACATTTCTTGTTCTCCTGGGTATTGCGGCACTTAACATGTTCTGGTTATGGTTCAGGGCGGGGTCTATTTTTGATTATATGGCATTTGGCGTTCCGATGTTTAAGTCGGGAATTGTCGGAATCGATAACCTGGGATTCGTTATTAATCAGAGACTTATTTATCTGTTTATGGGGCTTGCAATGGTGCTGGCAACCGTATTGCTTTTCAAGCGGTTACCACAGTCCATAACCCAAAATATATTAACTTCTATATTAATGTTGATTTTTCTGGCAGGATCATCACTATGTGCTTACAATACGTGGTCATTATATAGTAAAAATTTAAAGGAGAAAAGCCTTATCATTGAAACAAACAGACAGTTTGAATATAAACAATTTGCAAGTGTCACAGATGCATCAATTGATTTTACTCATCTGGGTAATACGTTTGAAGCCACTGCCCGACTGAAAATCACAAACAATAATAAGGAAGATCTGAAGACATATATATTTTCAATGAATCCTTCACTATCCGTTTCAAAGGTTACATCCGGAGGTAATGACCTGACATTCAAATCAACATCTCATATAATAGAAATTCAACCATTGCACGGCCTTGCTCCCGGACAGAGTGACAGCCTGGAGTTTAGTTATTCGGGGAGTATCAGTGAATCTTTCTGTTACCCTAACTATACCGACAATTTAAAGGAAAGTCCTTATAGAATTGCAATGGTTAATGTTAACAAAAGACAGGCCTTTCTCGGCACAGACTATGTCCTCCTGACACCTGAAACACACTGGTATCCGGTTGCTGGACTTCAATATTATCCATCAAATCCGGCCCGTATAAAAATTGACTTTACAAGGTATTCGCTCAGGGTGAAAACAATGAATAATCTTGTTGCAGTATCACAGGGAAAAATGAAGAAGGAGAATGAATATTTTTCTTATAAACCCGAATATCCCTTAACTGGGCTGACACTGGCTATCGGAAATTACAGATCAGATACATTAAAAGTAGATTCAACTGAATACATAAATTACTATTTCCAGGGTAACGACTATTACAAGTCAGCCCTTTCGGAACTTAAGGATACTCTTCCGTTTCTGGTTTCGGGAATAATGAGAGAGCTTGAGACCACCTTTTCCGTTAAATACCCCTTTAAAACACTTAGTCTGCTTGAAGTTCCGGTTCAATTCCATTCCTACCCGAAAAATAATACTCAAACGCGGGCTGAAGTGCAACCTTCAATGGTTCTCCTGCCCGAAAAATTCTCAACATTGCAGAATGCAGGTTTCCTGAAACAGTTTAACAGGCAAAAGAAAAGAATGGCACGGCAAAACCAGGTTATAACAGATAAGGAACTACAGGTCCGTCTATTCAACTCATTTATCAGGAATACTTTTATAAGCGGGGAGAATTTCAGATTTGAGAACGGGGTAGCAATGAATGAACCTACAAGATACCGGCTCGGTCCGAGCTTTTACTTTTTCAGAAACAATTTCTATTCATCTGAATATCCGGGTATCAACTCTGTTTTTGAATCACATCTTCAGAAAATGCCATCTTCAACCAGAAGCGGGTTCCAGAATATGACGGGAGCACTTTCCGAGAACGATAGGGCAAACCTTATTCTTAAGAACCTGAGTTTTAAAGAATTGCTCGAACGAAATCCAGGTGGAGATTCTATCCGAAGTATTCTCACCGTAAAAGGAGATTATCTTTTCAACCTTATCAGGGCCAGATCAGGTATTGAAGAATTCAAAGTCTGGTTTCTCAATTATCTTGAAGAGAACAAATTTAAACGAGTTGACATTCTGAAACTTAATTCAGATATAAAGAAAAAATTCGGTTTCGAGTTCTACCCTTACCTAAACGACTGGTTCAATACAAAGGAACAACCGGGCTTCCTCTTTACAGATCTTCAGGTCAATGAAATTGTCATAGATGACAGAGTAAGATTCCAGGTCACATTTAATGTATCAAATCCGGAACCTGTTGCAGGAATTTTCAATATTTCATTCAGAACAGGGAGTCAGGGTCAGGGCAGACAACAGGAGGTGAACTTCAGGGGAAGTGGCGAAGCTTTCTTGATCTCAATGCAGGGAAGAGGAATGGAAGCTTCCGACATCTCAAAAATAGTTTTTATTCAGCCGCGTGAGGTAAAGCGAATTGGTATTGTTCTTGATGCCCAACCACGAGCTATGATGATAAATACATTAGTTGCAAAAAATATACCCGGTGAGATAACACTGCCTATAGATCAAATTCGTAAAGTTAAAGGGGTCAGAATGGAATTTACAGGTGAAGAAATATTGTCATCGCTTCCGAAGACTGATGACGAATCAGAAAATATTGTTGATAACGAGGATTCCGGATTTATTAACAGTAATGTAAATACACAAAGTCCGCTTAAAAAGTTACTTGGAATACAAAATCATCACGGCGAAACCTATTTACAGGTCTCTACTATGAGCGTTCCCGAGTTCTGGCAACCCGTTGTACAATCCTCATACTATGGTAAATATGTCAGATCATCAGTTTATACAAGAGGTGGAACAGGTGACAGGACAGTAACCTGGTCTGCTTCAATTGATGAACCGGGGTATTACGATATTTATACTCATATTGGGAAAACAGCTGAGAGGGTAATGATAAGGGGAATGGGGCCCGGACAAGGCGGGCAAGGCGGACAGCAGAACAGGGAACTGGGAGAAAGTCCTTATAAAGATATGCACTTTAAGATTTATCATGATGAAGGCATTGAAGAGATCACTCTGGATTACGAGAATGCTGAGGGAGGATGGAACAATCTTGGACGCTACTATCTCTCCCCTGACACGGCAAAAGTCGTTCTCACAAACCAGTCGTCGGGAAGAATTGTGATCGGAGATGCTGTAAAATGGGTGAAACAGAAATAAAGAAAAAAGATAAACGTAAAAAGATAAAAGTTTGAATTAAAACCGTCTTCAAAGTCCCCTTCAGGGGATTTAGGGGCAAAATTAATGAACAATTAAGCACAACATCTCTATATGAAACGATTGAATACCAGTTTTTTAGTAATCTTTTACACGATATTTCTTGGTTGCATTCCGGTAATGGCTCAAAAAGGACTGACACTTGATGAATCCTTGCAAATTGCGGAAACGAATAGCCCCTCCATGAAAAAAACCAGACTTAATCTGGTCAGAAATCAGGAGAACCTTAATGCCCAGAATGCGGCACTCAAATCGAACTTTTCTCTATCTGTAAACCCTATAGGGTATAGTCAGAACCGTACATTTAACGACCTGATATCCAAGTGGAACTCAACGAAAACAACTGAGAGTTTTGGCTTGTTTACAGTATCACAGCCTATATTACTAACTGATGCCAGGTTATCGCTTGCCAACAGGTTTGGGTATACTGATTCATTCAGCGAATATACCAACTCAACATCAAAGGGATTCAGTAATAATCTTTCCCTAAGTCTTGATCAGCCTCTCTTTACCTACAACAGGACGAGGCTCCAACTAAAAGAGCTTCAGCTTGCTCTCGAAAACTCACAGTTGAACTATGCCATTCAGCTACTTGCGCTTGAAAGACAGGTTACACAGGCATTTTATTATGTCTATCAACAACAGCAAAGCCTGGACATTGCTAATCAGGCATTCCAGAATATGCAGAAAAGCTATGAAGTATCGAAGAATAAGGTAGATGCCGGAATTTCGCCAAGGGAAGAGATATTTCAGGCAGAGTTAAACCTTGCTACAACAAGATCAGATTTTGAGAACAAGGAGGTCTCCCTCGAGAATGCAAAGGATGACTTTAAACTTCTTATCGGCATGAGCCTGTATGAGGATCTTTTCGTTCTTCCTAACATAGCTGTCGATACTATTCAGGTTGACATTGCATTTGCTATTGATCATGGTCTCACAGGGAGAATGGAACTCAGGCAGCGTGCTATAGATATTGAAACTTCAGAATTTGACCTGATTCAGATAAAAGGCCTTAATGAGTTCAGAGGTAGCCTGGGACTCTCAGTCGGTCTTTTCGGTGATAATGAAAAACTTGTTGATGTTTACGCTAACCCGACTGATAATGAGAGCGTTTCTCTTTCACTAACGATTCCTCTCTGGGACTGGGGAGAAAGAAAATCAAGAATTAAAGCCTCTGAGGCAACAATTGAAACAGCAAATATAACCCTTGAAGAGGAACAGAATAATATCATATTAGGTATACGAAAGGTATACAGAAACCTTCTGAACCTCCAGAATCAGATTGAGATAGCCGGAAAGTCAGTTACAAATGCACAGCTTACATATGATCTCAATCTTGAAAAGTATAAGAATGGAGACCTTACAGGAATGGATCTGAATATATATCAGAATCAGCTTTCCGAAAAGCAGCTGACATACACAAATTCTCTCATTTCTTATAAGTTGGAACTCCTTAATCTTAAGATTCAGACACTTTATGATTTTGAAAGAAAGGTTCCCGTTTCACCTGTAATGACAATAGATTAATAATAATAACCCATAATATAATGAAAAAGACCATTTTCTGGCTGGCATTTGCGATAATCGCATTTACCGGATGTAAAAATCAGGATCAGAACCTGACCTCCGATATAGAGATCCCGGTATCAGTTGAAGATATTAAGCTCAGATCAGTAGAAGAGTTTATCAACACTACGGGAACGGCGGTTCCTGAAGGTGAAATTGAACTGAAATCAAAGATAACGGCATCATATTTTCTTGAAAAGAACCCCAGAACAGGAAGGTTATGGCAATTGGGCGACAGAGTAACAAAAGGTGATCTGATTGCTCGCCTGGACGACCAGGAATATGTCAATAATATCAAGCTTGAAACTAATCAGCTCAATCTCGAACTGATGGAGAGCGAGATGAAAAAACAGGAATCCCTTTATGAAAAAGGAGGCGTAACACTGAAAGACCTCAAAACAGCGGGGATCAATTTCGAAAATGCCAAAACAACTGTTGTAAATTCAAAATTACAGCTCGAAAAAACAAAGATAATTTCATCTATTGATGGTGTAATAGTTGATATACCCTATCATACCCAGAGCACCCAGGTTGAAACAGGATCAACAATAGTTAAAATTATGGACTACCAGAAAATGTATATGGATGTCCAGCTTCCTGAAAAATACATCTCCGTAATAAAACCCGGTCAGATGGTAAAGCTGACAAACTACACAATCCCTGAGGATACAATTATCGGGAAGATAACCCAGCTTTCACCTGCTATTGATGCCAGCACCAGAACCTTCAAGGGAAGTATACTGATTGAGAACAGAAATTATCTTCTGCGTCCGGGCATGTTTGTCAAGGCCGATATAGTAACTGACAGCAAGGATTCGACTATAGTAATTCCAAAAAACATAATTCTTTCGAGGCAGAGAGGGAAAACAGTCTTCATAGTCGACAGGGGCGTAGCCACTGAGAGAATCATTGAAACAGGTCTTGAAAATAATTCAGATGTTGAGGTTATCAAAGGACTCGAAAAGAATGAACGTGTTGTAACCAGCGGTTTTGAGACTCTCAGCAACCGGTCGAAGGTTAAAATTATTAAATAGCTGATATGAACAGTATTGCCCGATTTGCGGTAAGGTACCCGGTAACGGTTCTTATGATTGTACTTGGAATAGTTCTGCTTGGATTTATTTCATTCGGGAAGCTTGGAACTGATCTGTTTCCTGATCTTAACAATCCAAAGATCTATATCGAATTGAAAGCCGGGGAAAAACCGCCCGAAGAAATTGAAAAAAATTACGTTGACCAGATCGAATCACTTTCGATGCGACAGAGCGATGTAATACAGGTATCGTCTTCTACTGTTGTCGGATCCGCAACAATTACTGTAGAGTATGACTGGAACAAGGACATGGACGAAGCATTTCTGGACCTTCAGAAAGAGCTCAATGCTTTCAGGCAAAATTCTGATCTTGAGGACTTTACTATCTCGCAATATGATCCTAATGCCAATCCGGTAATGATTGTCGGGCTTAAAAATGACCGAATCACCAATATGGATGAACTAAGGAAAGTTGCTGAGAACTATATTCGCAACGAACTTGTAAGAATTGAGGGAGTTGCAGATGTAAGGCTGATAGGAATTGAAGAAAGTGAGGTATTAATCGAGACAAATAAATACATTCTCGAATCATTTGGTCTTACCTCCGACGGAATAGCAGCACAGATCAACAATTATAACAGAAATGTGTCAGGGGGCTCAATAGTTGACATGGGCTCCAAATATGTTGTAAAAGGAGTCAGTGTTCTTGAAAACCTTAATGATCTTGAAAATATAATAGTCGGATTTAAACAATCCGCTGTGTTAGGAACAGCAACTCAGGCTAATGCATCATCACAAACAGCTGAAAGAATACCTGTTTACCTGAGGGACATTGCCGAAATCAGCTTTGCAAACAAGGATCCTGAGAACATGGTAACAATAAACGGAGAAAGGTGCATCGGTTTATCAATATATAAAGAACCAAAATTCAACACCGTCGATGCCGTTAAAAGTCTGGATGAGGCTTTTGTTAATCTGGGAAAAGCATTACCGGGTTATGAGTTCATTAAGATTCAGGATCAGGGTAATTATATAAACAATGCAATTGGTGAGGTCCAGAACACCTTATTACTCGGCATTCTGCTTGCTGTTTTGATTCTCTACGTCTTTTTGAGAAGACTTGGTACTACACTGGTTATAAGTCTGGCAATTCCTATCTCAATTATAGCAACCTTTAACCTCATGTACTTTAATGGACTCACCCTCAATATCATGACGCTTGGAGGCCTTGCCTTGGGAGCCGGAATGCTTGTGGATAATGCCATAGTTGTTCTGGAAAATATTACCAGGAACCGTGAAGAGGGTATGACAATGAAAGAGGCTGTTATTACAGGAACCGGACAGGTTGGAGGAGCAATAACAGCTTCTACTATTACGACAATCGTTGTATTTCTACCAATTGTTTACCTGCATGGTGCCTCAAGTGAGATGTTTAAAGATCAGGCGTGGACTGTTGCTTTTGCACTCATATCATCATTGTTCGTTGCAATGGTGGTAATTCCTATGCTGGTATCAGTATTGTTCCCTGACAGGAAACATAAAACGGGGGTGAAATCCATATCTCAGTTTAACTGGTATACACGGTTTATTACCCGAATCATAGAAAAGAAAGCCGTTGTGATCGTTCTTTCATTCGTTTTAATGGGAGCAACAGCATTGCTCATACCATCACTGGGAAGCGAATTTATGCCCAAAGCAGAATCATCTGAATTTACAATAAATATTAAATTAGCAGAAGGAACAAATCTTGAAAGAACTCAAAGCACTGCCCTGAAAACTGAACAGATAGTAAGGGAGCTTCTTGGAGATCAGGTTAAGCTTATTTATATACAGTCAGGAGAAGACAATATCTCATCCTTTATTCAGACCTCAGGCACGAAAGGAGAAAACTCAGCATCAATTAAAGTGATACTTGCTGATGAGCACAAGAGTAAAACTAATGATGCAATCCTGCTGGTTGAGAACTACCTGAAAACAATACCTGGCCTTGATGTAAGCTTCACAAGAGAAGAAACCTCGCTTCAATCTTCTCTTGGTACATCCGAAGCCCCGTTTACACTGGAAATCTCGGGTGAGGATTATGGGGAAATCGAAAAAATTCTCAATGAATCAAAAGCACTTCTGGCAGGGAATAAGGGAATTTATAATATCACAACATCTATGGATGAGGGTTCTCCTGAAGTTGAAGTTGTTATTGACAGATTCAGGACAAGCTACTATAATGTTACGGTTGATAATGTGATAAACCAGATAAAAAGCCACCTGTCGGGTTCTTCGGCAGGTAGTTTTGAAAAAGACGGTGAGATGAAGGATATTACGATTAAGCTGGGAGACCTTACAATCAAACAATTACGTGATCTGCTGATTACTGCAGGCGAAGTAAAAATACCTCTGAGCGTGCTTGCTGAAATCCGTACAGTGATGAGTCCAAGAGAAATTACCCGCAGAAACCAGTCTAGAACGTCCTACATATACGCCATGGTAAATGGATCAATGCCATTTGATAAAGTAATCAGGGAGGCTGAAGCATCACTGCGGCCGATTATCATGCCTGTGGATTATAAGATGGAATTTACAAGTGAGGAACTTAAGAGGAAGGAGTCAGTATCGAACCTTTCTTTTGCACTTATTCTTTCGCTTATTCTTGTCTTTATGGTCCTTGCAGCTCAGTTTGAATCCATAACACAGCCATTTGTTATAATGTTAACAATACCCCTTGCAGGAGTAGGTACGATACTTACCTTTTTTCTTCTGGGACAATCACTTAACATGATGGCATATATCGGAATAATTATGCTTGCGGGGATTGCAGTTAACAATGCAATTATTCTTATTGACCGCATTAATCAGCTTCGTGAGGATGGTCATCCGAAAAAAGAGGCGGTAGTTATGGCAGGCTCACAAAGGATCCGTCCAATACTGATGACAAGTTTCACAACAATACTGGCACTTCTGCCTCTCACCATCGGATTAGGCGAAAGCGCTTCACTGAGAGCACCTATGGCACTTGCAGTAATTGGCGGTTTGGTTTCATCAACAGTGCTTACACTTGTTGTAATACCCAGTTTCTATCTGGCAATTGATGACTTTAGTCAATGGATAAAAGGAGGTAAGAAAGAAAAAATTGACGTTTCTCAAAACTCATTAATACAATAAGATGGATTTCATTTTAAAAAGACGAGTTCTTCTTAGTATGGTCTTTCTGGGACTTTCTGTGCTTGGCTATGTTTCATATAGCAAATTGTCAGTTGAGCTGTTTCCCAATGCACAACTTCCAACACTGATAGTTCAGATTGCAACTCCACTGGAAATGGATCCTTCTTATATTGAAACGCAGGTAGTTATTCCTATTGAAGGCGCCATCGGGACGCTCGAGGGGATTGAAAAAATTGAATCAAATATCTCTTCCCGATCCGGCACCATAATGATATATTATAATCAGAATGCTGATTTGAAATATGCCAACCTGAAGCTGCAGGAAAAGATCAATATTGTACAAGGAACTATACCTCCGGAATTTATTGTCAACGTTATCAAGATCGATCTCGAGCAGCTGACAAACCAGTTCATGGAGCTCCAGATCAGGGGGGAAGGTGGCATTGACAGAATAAGAAATATAGCTGACAGGGAGATAAAGCCTGATTTTGAAAATATTGATGGTATAGCAGGGGTTCAGGTTTATGGGGGGAAAGAAAACTCAGTTGAAGTCAGGCTCGATGAGAAAGCATGCAAAGCGAACGGGATATCCATGGCACAGGTCAGAGCTCTTCTCAGTAATAACGGTAAAGCTAAAACCTTTGCCGGGAAAATAATTGACGGAGAAAATGAGCTTTTTGTAAATATCACTTCCGATTACACTGATATAAAGGACATTGGGAACTTAACCCTTAAAAAAGACGGATCCGTTTTACTTAAGGATGTTGCCGAGATCTTTTTTGGGGTAAAGGAACAAAGTTCGTACAGCAGAGTGAACGGTATGGATGCCGTAACAATCACTCTGGTTAATGATAATCAGGCAAATCTTATCGATCTCTCACACGCTGCCATATCCAGGGTAGAAGCACTGAATAAAGATCTGGCTTCTTCAGGGGTTGAAATTGTTGTGCAAAACAACACGGCTGAAATAATGGAGAAAAATATTAACCAGATAATAAATCTTGCCATTACCGGTGGACTTCTGGCGGTTCTTATTCTCTGGTTTTTTCTCAGGAACATCCGGCTTGTGATGATTATAGCCCTCTCGATACCAATCTCGGTTTATGGGGCATTCAACTTCTTTTACGCGTATGATATTTCAATCAACAGTCTGACACTTGTGGGAATGGCTCTTGCCATTGGTATGCTGGTTGATAATTCAATAGTGGTGCTGGAGAATATTTACCGGCTTGCCGGGCAGGGTAAAGATCCCGAAACAGCAGTGAAAACAGGGACACGAGAAATAGGGAAAGCTGTTTTCGCTGCTACACTCACTACAGTAATTGTTTTTCTCCCTTTCATTTTTTCCTCGAACTTCATGGTGAAGATGATAGGGAAAAATATAGGTGTATCTATCATTTCAACACTTGGTATTTCACTTTTGGTAGCACTGTTTTTCATTCCAATGGCTACCCATTTTTTATTGTCAGGCACATCTAAGGGTAACTCAGAAATATTTAAGAAGCTGTCAATTCACAACAGACTCATTCAGGCATACCACCTGGTACTAAAGGCAAGCATAAGGAATCCGGCAGGAACAATTATCGGAACACTTGTTGTGTTCTTTGCGGCACTATTAATTAGTCTGACTCTGAGCATCAGTTCTACTCAGGAAGTTGAAACACCCAATTTCAGACTTACAGTAACCATGCCGGGGGGATCAACCCTTGAGAAAACAGATGCCGTTGTAACAGAGATTGAATCCCGTCTTGGAGCCATTTCTGAAAAAGAAGATATAATAAGCCGGATCGAGGAAGAAAGGGCAACAGTAACTATCAATCTTCCTAAAGACTGGGATAAAAAGACAAAGCGGACACTTCCTGAGATCAAAAATGACATTTCCGAGAAGACAAAAAACATTTCTTCAGCGGAAATAACTATGGATGAGATAACGAGCAGCGGTGGATTTACAGGTGGCAGCGGCGGCGCTGAAACCAGTAATCCCGGCTCTGATTTCATGAACCTCCTGGGACTTGGCTCAAAGAGGGAGAGTGTTATAATCAAAGGACAGAACTTTGAGCAGATGAAAAACCTTGCTTATGATATTAAAACTTATGTCGATGATCTTTCAACAATAAATACAGTAAATGTCAATGTGCAGGATAACAAACCTGAAGTCCAGCTACTCTTTGACATGGATTATATGGGAAGGAATAACTTCACTCTCAATAATTTATCTTCAGCTCTTGCAACCTTCGGAAGAGAATATACTTCGGGGGCAACATTCAAGCAGGATAATGAGAGTTATGATATAATTATAAAGTATGCCGGTGAAAACGGAGCTACAGAAAAAATTGAGGATAAAACAATTGACGACCTGAGAAGTCTTGAAGTAACGGGGAATAACGGTTCTGTAATGGAAATGGAAGAACTGGCCAAAATTATTTTCTCATACGGGCTGGGTAATATTCACAGGGAAAATCAGGAAAAAAGAATCAATGTAACTTATAACTTCAACGAAGAAATAAGTGCCTCTAAAGATATCCTTGCTGGTGCCAGGGTTGAAATTGAATCATTGGTTGCCGGATTGAGTATTCCTTCAGGTATAGCAGTTGAGGTAGTGCATGAAGAAGATCAGCTTAAAGACTTTTATTATCTGATTGGGATAGCTTTTCTTATGATCTTTATGATCCTTGCAGCTGTTTTTGAATCACTTGCGATGCCAGTTGTTCTTATGTTCAGCATCCCCCTGGCAGCTTTGGGTTCTCTTATAGCCCTTATTATTACAGGAAATTCACTCTTAAACGCCAATACACTTACCGGTTTTCTCATACTGCTGGGTATTGTGGTTAATAACGGGATAATATTAATTGATTACGTGAATCTCTTAAGAAACCGTGGCTACAGGCGTGAGAGAGCTCTTCTTACGGCAGGAGTTGCCAGGTTAAGACCAATTCTTATTACTGCTTCCACGACGATTATTGCAATGTTTCCTTTGGCGATGGGACAGGCTGAATTTGTATCGGCTATAGGTGCGGCATTTGCTATTACTGTAATTGGAGGGTTGGCACTGAGTACGCTACTTACACTGGTTTTTATTCCCACATTCTATTCAGGTCTTGAAACTTCTCTGGAGTGGTTCTATTCACTAAAACTGAAAACAAAGATTATTCAAATTGTACTTCTAACACTATTTATATTTCTCACTTTCAGCTACATTGATAAGTTCATCTGGCAGATGATCCTGACAATCCTGGCTGTAATTATAATTCCTGCAGGCACGTGGTTTGTTATGAACAGCCTTCGAAAAGCCAGGGAAACAGTGATTCCGACTAATGAACCAATTAATATCCATATACAAAGCCTGGTAAAAATTTATGAACGTGAAAACAGATGGGCAAGGGAATGGAGAGGTGGTGCAAGGATAAGAAAAAGACTCGGCCTTGAGAACAGTTATACTTCATGGAAAGATATTGGCCAGATCGGATGGCAGTTACCATTACTGGCTTACATCATCTATTTTACATACTTCTATCTGGATAAAGGATTCTGGATCTTCATCTTCAGTATTTCTACCTGGTTTTTCCTTTCATCCATCTGGATCCCACTCAGGGAATTGCTTACAAATCTGAGTTCTTCAGGTAAGCGGAAATGGTTAAATATTATAACCAGACCGGCTGACTCTATAGTTTTCTGGATCATACCGTTAATTAATCTTATCTGGTTCCAGATAAAATGGGATAATATTGCAACGGTACTTATACTTGGATTTCTGTGGTTTACGGGATTATTCATATATAAAACCGGTAAAAAACTGAGTACTGAGAATATAGATATTTACAGGCTCGAGGGTCGTTTCAAAGGTCTTAGAAAAACCATTTACAGATTCGTTGCGGCTGTACCACTTATAGGGAAGAAGAAAAAACCATTTAAAGCGTTAAGTTGTGTGTCGTTGCATATAGGTAACGGGATGTTTGGCCTTCTTGGACCCAACGGTGCCGGGAAAACAACTCTTATGAGAATTATTTGCGGCATCCTGGAGCAGAGTTATGGAAAAGTCTGGATAAATGGTATAGATACCCAGGAGAAGCGCGAAGAACTGCAGGGCCTTATTGGTTATCTGCCTCAGGAGTTCGGAAGTTATGAGAACATGACCGCCCATGAATACCTGCATTATCAGGCAATGCTCAAAAACATTATTGATTCAAAGACAAGGGAGGAAAGGGTAACATTTGTGCTAAAAGCAGTTCATATGGAAGAACGGCGGCATGAAAAGATCGGTTCATATTCAGGAGGAATGAAACAAAGGATGGGAATCGCACAGATCCTTCTTCATTTACCCCGGATCCTTGTTGTTGATGAGCCTACTGCAGGCCTCGATCCAAGAGAGCGTATAAGGTTCAGAAATCTCCTTGTTGAGCTTAGCCGTGAAAGAGTTGTAATATTCTCAACACATATTATAGAAGATATTTCAAGCTCTTGTAATCATGTTGCAGTTCTCAATAAGGGAATGCTGAGATATATGGGAAAACCAATTGATATGACAAGGGAGGCTGATGGTCATGTCTGGCAGTTCAATATTCCCGCAAAAGATTTTGGAAAATTTGTTGAAAACAACCTTGTTGTGCATCACATGTCTGAAGGTGAAAATGTAAGAGTTAGAGTGATATCTGAAAGCTCGCCGTGGGAAGGAGCAGTAAATGCCAGTCCGAACCTTGAAGATGCATACTTGTGGCTTCTAAGAAGAAAAAACAACAGTCCTACAGCAAACTGACAGAAATACTAAACTGATGGAAAAAAGTAATATTAAAAATTATCTCATTCTTCTGCAGAAGATGATTCTTTATAATCTCAGGATAATATTTGCAAATAAATTTATCTGGTTTTTGGCTGGTTCTGTTATTTTTTACCTTGGGTTATCTGTTATTTACGTTTTTTCTGCAGATGTCTCCCGCATAGAGGATCTTTACGGAGTCTATATTTTTTCGGGCATATTGCTTGTCTTTTATCCGGCTGTTTTTGGAATCCAGAATGATCAGGATGCAAGAACTATTGAAATATTATTCGGGATACCCAACTACCGCTATAAAGTATGGCTGGTGAGGATATTGCTGATATTTGTGATTGCCTACATCATCATGCTTGGTTTTACATTTCTCTCCTCCATCCTCATAATTAAATTCCCGGTTGTGAAAATGACAAGCCAGGTTATGGTGCCGGTACTATTTCTTGGAATGATGTCGTTCATGCTCTCTACAATGATAAGAAATGGAAACGGAACAGCTGTTGTTATGATCATTTTCGGGATCTTTTTTATGATCCTGCAGGACCCGCTCAGGAAAAGCCAGTGGAACGTGTTTCTTAATCCGTTCGATCTGCCATATGATGTTAATGAAACTACCTGGGCACTTATTATTCTTAAAAGCAGGATAACACTCATTACCTGTACTATACTTGCATTGCTGGCAGCGCTTTTCAACCTGCAGAAGAGAGAAAAATTTATGTAGAATTCGTTGCCCCTAAACCCCCTGGAGGAATATGGGTAAACTTTAGCATAGTAATGTAAATTCTGATATAGTTTCCCCTCCTTTTGAAGCTTTTGAAGGGGGGGGCCGGGAGAATTGATTATCTAATGTTTACAATTTCAGTTTCTCGGCCTGGGTGGTCGATTTAGAAACTGGTGATTGAACTCTTCAGAGATTCACACTGTCATAAAATACAGAAGATGAAACCAGGGATAATTATATGAAGAATTTAAGATTCACAACCACCCCGGCCGCAAAAAAGACTGTGGAATACATTAATTATTATTGTGTTGCGGCCACCCCTCCTTTAAAAAAAGGAGGGGAAAATATTATATCCTACCTATCACGATATTAAAATATTTATGCCCTGGTTGCTTAAGTTAACGCTTATGGCCGCTTTCTCGAATTTTATTCAAAAGGATGATCTTTACTGAAATCAGGATTATAATTCTGATAACTATCCAGCTCCTGAACGCAGCCATTTCTGAATCCGAGCTTTTCCATTTCTTCCACAACTGATTTATATTCTGTTTCATAAATAGTCCTTCCCAGTTGCCGATGATGTTCCATGAATTTTGGCGGCCGGTATTGCGACATCAGAGAAATATGAACCCCTGTTGATATTTCCTCCGCAATATTTCTCAGAACCAATTTGCTTTCTTCAGCATGACCCGGCAGAACAAGATGCCTGATAATTAATCCACTTTCTGCAACGCCTTCATCATTAACCTGTATCCCTGACCCTTTCTGGAAGTACATTTCCTTTATTGCCTTCAAAGCAATTTCAGGATAGTTGGATGCCTCTGAATAATCCTTCGCCAGCTCTGAAGTAACGTACTTATAATCAGACAGATAAATATCGATCAGTCCGTCAAGACTTTTAATAATTGCCCTTTTATCATAACTATTTGTATTATATACTGTTACAGGATTAAGGTTTCGCCTTTTCAGACCTCTGATTATTGCTTTTACCTGTGGAACAACATGTGTAGGAGAGACAAAACCTACGGAATTAACATTCCCGGAGAGGATTTCTTCAATTCTATCAAGGATTTCCTCAAGATGGGTAGAACAGGTTTCGCCATGTGCTGACTGACTTATTTCATGATTCTGGCAATAAACGCAACGCATATTACATCCTGAAAAAAATATATTGCAAATACCATCATTACCACTGATTACCGGTTCTTCACCTTTGTGAATACATACCGATGCAATCTCAAAGCCCGCACTAATGCCACAATAGCCTCTTTCCCCTGCAATTCTGTTAATCCGGCACTCCCTGGGGCATATAATACATTCACTCAGAAGAGCTTTTTCTTCCTCAGTATAAATATATGGCTGATTAGCAGGTTCTTTTCTCATTAATGGTTAAAGTTTTCAGGGAACAAAATTAATCCTACTTATCTGAATCACAAATACAAGACAATCATTTAATAACAACAATTATTTTGTCGATTTAATAATAATATTTACCTTTGCATCCGAAATGAGGGGTAATGAGCCTAGGGGACCAAAGTCCCCTATTTTATTATCGGTTTTCAGAATATGATAGAAAAGAG
>JBBRVC010000027.1:0-31135 GCA_038247205.1 Bacteroidales bacterium | reverse complement strand
TGAAATGGGTGGATTAATGAAGGTCATACCATTTCTTTCGGTGGCCTACGTAATTGCAGGTTTAGCATCTCTCGGACTCCCGGGACTAAGCGGATTTGTGGCTGAAATGACCGTATTTGTCGGAGCATTCCAGCACCCTGATGTTTTCCACAGAGTAGCGACAATAGTTGTTGTCACTTCAATTGTAATTACAGCAGTCTACATATTGAGAGTTATAGCAATTTTATTGCTCGGACCTATCACAAATGCGCATCATGAACACCTTCCCGATGCCAGATGGTTTGAAAAGATATCAGTTGTGACACTTATTGTTTCTGTTGCAGCAATCGGCCTCGCTCCTTTCTATCTTTCTTCGATGATTGGGACCAGCCTTCAGCCGGTAATTGATAAGATTCAGACTTTAAATCTTTTTTAGAATTAAATGAGTTTTCCCCGGATATAAAAGAAATATGAGTTTAGCAAATTTTTCCCTGATGAGGCACGAACTGCTGTTAATTATTGCAGTTCTTGTTGTACTTATGGCTGAGATCTTCTGGAGTCCTTCAAAAAGGAAGTCCATGAGTATTTTTTCCATTATAATATTCTTGCTGATTACCATAATAGGCTTTTTACCATCTCCGTCAGGTATTATTTTCGGAGGAATGTATGAAGTATCTCCCATAAGGCTTATAATGAAGAATATCCTTAATATCGGAGCTTTGCTTGTTTTTATCCAGTCAGTCTCATGGATAAATAAGAAAGAGAACATCGGAAAAATAAGTGAATATTTCATACTGCTCATCTCAACCCTTATTGGGATGAACTTTATGATTTCATCAGGGCATTTCCTGATGTTTTATATAGGAATTGAACTTGCAACAATTCCATTGGCTGCTCTGGCTGCATTTGACAGATACAGTAATAAATCAGCAGAGGCAGGTATAAAATTAATCCTGATGTCTGCTCTCTCTTCCGGAATTCTGCTTTATGGCTTGTCAATGATCTACGGTACAACCGGCACTTTCTATTTTAATGAGATAGCCGAGCTCTTTAAAGGCAACAACCTTCAGATTCTTGGATTCATATTTTTCTTTGCAGGAATGGCATTCAAGATATCAATCGTACCATTCCATTTATGGACAGCCGATGTGTATGAAGGTGCACCAGTAAATATAACATCTTATTTGTCAGTTATTTCTAAGGGAGCTGCTGTTTTTATTTTCATGCTGGTATTGTACACAGTATTTCCAGTAATAATCGAAGCATGGCAAAAGGTACTTTATGTATCTGCCATTCTTACGATGACCATAGGAAATCTTTTTGCCATCAGACAGAATAATTTAAAGCGATTTCTTGCATTCTCTTCAATATCACAGGCAGGTTATATTCTTCTTGGTATTATAGGTGGAAATGAATTGGGAATGACCTCAGTAGTCTATTACATTCTGGTATATGTGTTCTCTAATCTTGGGGCTTTTGGTGTTGTTACAGCTATTTCAAATGCTACTGGCAAGGAAAATATCGATGATTACAATGGTCTTTATAAAACCAACCCGGGGTTGAGCCTGGTGATGACGCTTGCATTGTTCTCTCTCGCAGGTATTCCACCCGTCGCAGGATTTTTTGGCAAGTTTTTCCTCTTTACAGCTGCAGCAGAAAAAGGATTCTATCTCTTAGTAATTATTGCTGTTCTAAATACCATTATATCATTATATTACTATCTGCTTGTTGTAAAAGCAATGTTTATTAATAAAAGTGAATCCCCGATCGGAACTTTTAAAAGTGATTTCAGCGCACGTCTTGCTCTTGGTATTTGTGTTGCCGGTATTTTTGTTACAGGTTTTGCAAGTATTCTTTTCGAGATAATCAGGAAAATGAGTTTTGGAGTTTAAACCTTTATTACCAGGAAATGGCTATCAATAATGCAAAACATATAATCGGCGAAATAGACGGAATTCGATGCACTATCATTGAAACCGGTATTACACTTGAGCGTGCAGCTTTTCTGCGAGACCTGCTGGAGTTCAATAATCTGGAAGTTAAAGAATTAGTTGAACCAACAACTTCACCTGAGGAGGAACCAAAATATACTTTGGGAGTTACTGATCTGGTTTTTAATCCGGTCTTCAGGGTATATGAGGCCAAGCTAAAAATCAGGGAAGGTGATTATGTTACACCCTCGTACTGGAAACAGGAATGCATTGAATGTGACAAGCGTTACTGGATGAAAAGAAAGTCGAAAGGGAAAAAGTCAGAAGATTAATATTCAGAATCATTCCATATCTGCCATGATCTTTCGGCCTGAGACCATAGCATTGTTAAACCACCAATAGTTTTACATCCTCTCTCCTTTCCTGATCTCAGAAATGATGTCAGTTCCGGATTATACACAAGGTCAAAAAGAATATGTTTTTCTGTGAGCAGATTATAGTTAATATCCGGTTTGCTGTTAATATCCGGAAACATGCCAAGTGGTGTGGTATTGATAATGAGTTTACATCTATGAAGCATATCTGAACTAACATCCTGATATTCAATTATTCCTGGCTTTTTTTTGCGTGACACCTGAATAATTCCGATTCCAAGTTTTTTTAATACAAAGCGAACTGCAAGGGAACTGCCGCCGGTTCCTAGTAAGAGCGCAGTGGTTACATCTTCACCCAGGCAGGGAGATAATGTATCCCTGATCCCGGTTACATCACTGTTAAAGCCATGAATTTTGATTTCATTACCCGGCCTTTTTATTTTCAGAACATTTACAGCACCTATTTCACCCGCTTCAGGGTCGATAATGTCAATATAATTAATAATTTCAGATTTGTAGGGAATTGTAACATTGAGACCGCAAAGGTCGGGAATTTTGGTAATTAATTCTCTGAATTGACTCAGACTGGAAAGAGGATAATTCTCATAAATGCAGTCTGTCAGGTATTCTTTTTCGAATTTTTCAGAAAAGAATTTCTTTGAAAATGAGTGCCCTAAGGGGAATCCTATCAGGCCAAATTTTCTCATTACCAAATATTTATTAGTTATCAGAGTTTGATTTACTGTTTAAGCTCGTCAGGAAGGAACTGAAAAAACGTATCTCCACGAAGGCCAAGTCTGAGTGATTCAAGTGATATTATTTCATTCGGGGCTATGTTTCCAAGATTTACATTTGCACCGAAGTTTTTAATAAACCAGGCCTGTTGTGATTTTAAGGGAGCTTCCCAGATAACATTTTCCATTGTTACTTTATCGGATATCGCGCTTATAATGCTTTTATTGATCGAACCATCTTCGTTGTAGATGCCAATAGTGCCTGATTCGCGAGCTTCAGCGATGACTTTGATTGATCCGGCCTTAAGTTCAGATTTCATCATATCAACCCATTCGTCGGGGGAATAAACAATCTCTTTTTTCTTGGATCCCACCTCAGATATTACAGTCCCTCTACCGGAGAGCTTATTGATATACTCAAGCTTTCTGTTATGTTCAAAATCATATGATCCGTCTGACACTTCTACCATGTCAATTTCATATTTATCAAGAAATTCGATGAATTCCCTGAACATGTTTCTTATTATGAACGCTTCAAAAAGGGTGCCTCCAAAATAAGGAATGGTCCCGGCATTTTTATAGATCTGTATTTTCTTCTTTAAACCAGGTGTAACCAGACTTGTTCCAAAGCCAAGTTTCACGTAGTCGGTATAATCGCTTCCTACCGACATAAAGTCCTCAGCTTCCCTTATGCTCAAACCTTTATCCATTACCATTGTGAGTCCTGACTTTCTGGGTTTGGCAGGTCTTTCAGGGATGAAGGGAAGTACTTTTTCCATAAATGTATAGCTGTAATTAGAATGATTTAAATAAGGTGATGTTTTTCAAGAAGCTTGGTGATTTTGCGGGTACAAATATTCCCTGGGAAAAGATTTATAAAATCAATAAACAATTCTTTGTCCATATCAATTGCGATAGAAAGATGCCTGAAAGCTTTTTCATTTTTGCGGGCGTGCAGGTAAAAGGATGCCAAAAGGTAATTTAAACCCGGAAGATCGCCGGTTACTTTATAAGCATGTTCGAGATAAGGGAGAGCCTTCATAAAGTAACCCTCGCTTAGTATTATATTTCCGAGATCAGCCCATACCTCATCATAATATGCATCAAGTTTCAATGCTTCCCTGAAGCATCTGAGAGCAGCCTTTTTCTCACCCTTTGCATAGTGTGCTTTACCAAGAAGATACCAGATTTCCGGGTTTTCATCGTCGAGACGTACAGCTTTTCTGAAATAGATAAGACTGTCATCCACATTACCTGTGTTCAACGCCAGTACCCCCATGCCGAACCATGGATCTGCAAATTCGGGTGCAAGCTCAATGGCTTCCTGGAAATATTTTTTTGCAAGTGTTACTTCGCCAATTTTTTCATAACATTCTGCAAGATAGGTCATTGCCTCGAAGCTGTCGGGCTCATTTTCAAGATATTCATGGTAAACAGGGATAGCTTCTATATATTTATCCTGGTTATTCAGAATATTTCCCTTATTAAACAGCGCAAAGGTATTTTGCGAATTAATGGCAAGGGCAAAGTCGTAAGCTTCAACTGCTTTTTCGAATTCCTCCCGCTTGTTATATATTATTCCAAGATTGTACCAGGCACTATCGGAAAATGGTTCTTCTTCCAGATATTTCAGATAATAGGAAATGCTGTTATCGAAATCCTGAATCTTTTCATAAGCATAAGCCAGATCATAAAGATGTGCCTGAAATTCCGGCTCCAGTTCAACAAGCCTTCGAAGGTAAGGGATAAGATGTTCGTAATAATTCAGATTTTGTAAGACTGAGGTTATTGTAAAAAGGATATTTTCAAGATCGTCTGAATCGAGAGTAAGTGAAAAATCAAACATTTTTTTCGCTCCCTGTATATCCCCAAGGATACCCAAAGCAGTTCCCTTGGCTATGTAGATCTCATGATTTCCAGGCTCAATATTTTCAAGCTTTTTAAGAATCCTGAGAGCTTCTACAGCCCGCCCTTTATCCAAAAGCACTTTTGCCTTCCTGAGTTGGATGGAGACCGAGTTAGGATGTTGCTGAGTGGCTAAAGTAGCAGCCTCGAAAGCCTTTGATGAATTATTACTTTCAATGTAATAATCAATAATGGTTTCAAATTCAATTACATCAAAGAAAAAATTCTCGTTGTCTTTTTTCATCCTTTCGAACTTCTGTACAGCATGCTGTACTTCCTCCTCATATGAAAAACCGAATTTATCTTCCTCCATTTTGAAATGTTTGGACAAAATTAATACTATTTTTAAGAAGGTAGGTCACAATAGCCCCTCAATTATTAACTTTTCTTCATTTTTATAAACACAAAAAAATGTTTTTAATTAATTGTATTACAGTGAAATATAAAGATTATTAAAATTAATTAATTATTTTCAATAATGCACGCAACCTTAATCAGTTAATATTCATCTATTACTTGAATACGAAATAATACAAAATTTGTACCATATTACCTTAGAATTAACCTAAATTCTACCTTTGAAGAACCGGGCACCCTCCCGGTTTTTCTTTTTATTGATATATTTGTATTTGAACGTCCGTAAATTTATACGAGGATGAAAAAATCAACTGGAAGTATTTTTATGGTTTTTATAGCTGCCATCTTTTTAGCTATTGGTCTCAAAAGTTGTAAAAAAGAAGAAAATCCAATTAAATTTCCGGTGGGGGCATTTCCCGACTCAGTTATCAAACTTCCAGATATTAATTCAGAATATGATGATTATAATCTTGACATACACGAGATTAATGGTAATTACGCTTTAATATTTTCAAGTAACAGGGGCAGTGCCGGTGGACAATTTGATATGGTGCAGGGAATGTTGGAGTTTAATTTCAGTCAGACATCCGGGGAATTCAAAATGAATGCTGCTATTACCCAGTCTGCATTTTATACAAAACTCTTAAGCAAAGCTAATACAGGCGGGAATGATTTTGGTCCGTTAACGTTATTCAGTTCGGTTGATGGTTACGAATATATGGTTCTGTCGTCAGTTAATCCGGCTGGAAACCTTGACCTGTACTATCTAAAGAATCGCCCGGTATTTAACAACAATTCTCCTGATGTAATCGGACCTTTTCCTGTCAAATATCTGAATAGCAGTTCCGACGAAGCATATTTATCATTCAATATTAACCAGGATACGGCATATTTTACCTCAGACAGATCAGGTAATTTTGATATCTTCCTTCATAAAAAGCCCGCCGACACCAGCCTTGATACCTGGTTTAATCAGGATTTTTCAGGATCAATTTCTGTTGACAGTGTAAACAGCAGCAGTGACGACAAATGTCCACAGGTAAGTAAAAAAATTATGGTTTTTACATCCAACCGTCCAGGAGGATTAGGAGGTTATGATTTGTATTACTGCATATTCAGAAAGGGGAAATGGAGTTCCCCTTTGAACTTTGGTCCGGGTATAAACAGTTCCTCTGACGAATACAGACCTGTTACCGGTTACCATCCTCAATTCTCAAATAATTTTCTGATGTTTTCTTCAAACCGTCCCGGTGGAAAGGGAGGTTTTGATCTATATTTTACCGGGTTTAAATTTCCGTAATAATTTAAACTGATCTGCCTCTTTCCATTGCAGCAGTAAGTGTATTCCTCAGTAAGGAAACCCGGGTCATCGGACCCACACCTCCGGGCACAGGAGTAATAAATGAGCATTTTGATGCCACATTTTCAAAATCCACATCACCGGTAAGACGGAATCCTGATTTAGCTTCAGTATCAATTACGCGGGTTGTGCCAACGTCTATAATAACAGCTCCTTCCTTTACCATATCAGCTGTAACAAAATGTGGCGAACCAATTGCTGCAATTATTATATCTGCCTGTATCACAATCTCTTTCAGATTTTTCGTACGGCTGTGAATCACTGTTACCGTGGCATCCATGCCCTTTTGAGAGAGAAGTATGCTTACAGGTCTGCCCACTATGTTGCTGCGACCAATTACGACACAGTTTTTGCCGGACGTTGAGATATTATATCTTTTTAAAAGTTCAACTATTCCATAAGGAGTTGCAGGAAGGAAGCAGGGAAGTCCGATTATCATCTTTCCAAGATTTACAGGATGAAACCCATCTGCATCTTTTGCCGGATCAATGGTTTCAATGACTTTTAACTCAGAAATATGACCAGGCAGTGGAAGCTGAACAATGAAACCGTCAATGTCATTATCATTATTAAGCTCTTTAATTTTGTCAAGCAGAAAACTTTCAGTCGTCGCGGTATCCAATTTTATGAGTGTCGATCTAAAACCCACTTCTTCGCAATCCTTTACCTTATTTGCAACATATGATTTACTTGAAGCATTCTCTCCAACAAGGATTGCAGCTAAATGGGGAATCTTTTTTCCTTCATTTTTAAGCAATGATACCTGACCGGCAATTTCACTTTTGATTTCCGATGCAATTTTCTTACCGTCGATTAATATATACATAGGATATTATCTTCTTCCCATCATTCGGGAAACATTACCGCCTTTAGTTATCATTTTCATCATCTTTCTGGTCTCATCAAATTGTTTAAGAAGCTTATTAACATCCTGTACACTTGTCCCGCTTCCCGTTGCTATTCTTTTTCTTCTGCTTCCATTGAGAACAGTTGGATTTACTCTTTCTTCCGGAGTCATACTTCTGATAATAGCTTCGATACCTTTGAATGCATTATCATCAATATCAAGATCTTTGATGGCTTTTCCTACACCGGGAATCATTGCCATGAGATCCTTCACATTGCCCATCTTTTTAATCTGCTGGATCTGCGATATGAAATCATTAAAATCGAACTGGTCCTTGGCAATTTTTTTCTGCAGCTTGCGCGATTCTTCCGAATCATACTGTTCCTGCGCCTTTTCTACAAGAGAAACAATGTCGCCCATGCCCAGAATCCTATCAGCCATACGTTCGGGATAGAAGATGTCAATTGCATCCATTTTTTCCCCGGCACTTATAAATTTGATTGGCTTGTTAACTACCGATTTTATTGATAGGGCTGCACCACCACGAGTGTCACCATCAAGTTTTGTCAGAACAACACCGTCAAAATTCAACCTTTCATTGAATTCCTTTGCAGTATTGACAGCGTCCTGACCTGTCATTGAGTCAACAACAAAAAGGATCTCATGAGGATTTATTGCCGTTTTTACTGAGGCGATTTCGTTCATCATCTCCTCGTCAATTGCCAGTCGGCCCGCAGTATCTATAATGATCAGATCGAAGCCTTTTGTTTTTGCTTCTTTGATTGCATTCTTTGCAATCGATACCGGATTAAGGTTTCCAACCTCAGTATAAACAGGTACTTCAACCTGTGAGCCGATTATCTTTAGCTGTTCAATGGCAGCCGGACGATAAACATCGCAGGCAACAAGTAAGGGATTTTTCCCTCGCTTTGTTTTCACCCATTTGGCAAGCTTTCCGCTGAAAGTTGTTTTTCCAGAACCCTGTAAACCGGCAATAAGTATAATAGCAGGGCTGATCTTAATATTAATATCGGTCTTATCGCCCCCCATTAGTTCCACAAGTTCATCGTGGACGATCTTAACCATCATCTGAGACGGGTTGATTGACTTAAGAACCTCCTGCCCTATTGCTTTCTGTTTAACAGTGTCAGTAAACTGCTTTGCAATTTTAAAGTTTACATCAGCGTCCAGGAGAGCCCTGCGAACCTCTTTTAAAGTCTCGGCAATATTTATTTCCGATATTCTTCCCTGTCCCTTAAGAAGCTTAAATGACTTGTCAAGGCGATCACTTAAATTTTCAAACATATTCTTAAAATATCTTAATATCTTGTATTACAATCTCTTACATTCTTTCAGGCATCTCTATACCTAACAGCCACATGCCGGAATGAAGAATCCTTCCTGTCATTCCTGACAGAGCCAGCCGGAAATCCCTTACAGAATCTTCTTCACCAAGAATTGAAAAATCGTGATAGAACTGATTGTATTCTTTAGTTAGTTCATAACAATAATTTGCTAACAATGCCGGACTATAGTTTTTTGCCGACTCGGAAACACTTACACTAAATTTCCGCATCAGTTTTATCAGTTCAATTTCTTTGGGGCCCACCTTAACATCATGGATGGCATTGGGTTCGATATTTATTCCGAGTTGCGCTGCTTTTCTGAATACCGATTTAATTCTTGCATAAGTGTACTGAATAAATGGACCTGTGTTTCCATTGAAATCTATTGATTCGGCAGGATTAAAGGTCATATTTTTCCTGGGATCAACTTTCAGGATAAAGTATTTCAGAGCCCCAAGCCCTATTTTTCTGAATATCTCTTCTTTTTCCTGATCTGTAAAGTCGGCAAGTTTTCCAAGCTCAAGAGATACGTCACGTGCAGTATTTTTCATCTCATTTATAAGGTCATCTGCATCGACAATGGTGCCTTCGCGTGATTTCATTCTTCCTTCCGGAAGTTCAACCATTCCATATGAAAAATGTATTAATCCGTCAGCCCATGGGTAACCAATTTTTTTAAGAACGGCTTTAAGTACCTGAAAATGATAGTTTTGTTCATTTCCCACCACGTATATACATTTGCTGAAGCCATATTCATTAAATCTTGCTACTGCTGTCCCCAGATCCTGTGTCATGTATACTGCCGTTCCATCAGACCTGAGAAGCAATTTCTGATCAAGTCCGTCAGAAATCAGGTCAACCCAAATTGAGCTATCGTCGTTTCTGTAAAGAACATTATTATTCAATGCTGATAAAACTATATCTTTCCCGAGTTTGTATGTTTCTGATTCGTAGTATATCTTATCGAAATCTACTCCGAGAAGCTTGTATGTCTCGTCAAAACCTTTATAGACCCATCCGTTCATCATTCTCCAGAGATCAACAACTTCTTTGTCGCCAGCTTCCCACTTTAATAGCAATTCCCGCGTCTCTTTCATCAGAGGTGCATTATTACGGGCTTCCTCTTCGTTCATCCCCGAACTGACAAGTTCTTCGATCTGGATTTTATACTCCTTTTCAAAACGCACGTAATATTTTCCAACAAGATGGTCACCTTTTAATCCTGATAATTCAGGAGTTTCTCCATTTCCAAATTTTATCCAGGCCAACATCGACTTGCAGATATGTATACCCCGGTCGTTGACAATATTTGTTTTTACTACATTGTGCCCACATGCAGATAATATTCTGTAAAGTGAAAACCCCAGCAGATTATTTCTGATATGTCCAAGATGAAGTGGTTTATTAGTATTAGGTGAGGAGTATTCAACAAGAATTATTTCAGGATCATTTGTCTTGCAACCTGCAAACTGATCCTTTTCTTTTACAAGATTTTCAAAGAATTCCATCCACCATGAATCAGAGATCTCAAGATTAAGGAAGCCTTTTATAACATTGAAATCAGAAACTGCCGGAAAGTTTTCTTTAAGATAATTGCCAATATTTTCTCCGGTTTTTTCAGGGGTGTTTTTGGAGAAACGCAATAGAGGAAACACTACCAGTGTAAAATCCCCTTTGAAATCCTTCCTTGTTTCCTGTATCTGTACCAGGTCATCCGTAACCTCACTGTTGTAGAGAGATCTTATTGCTTCTTTGATTTTACTCTTGAGAGTTTTCTCCATTTTGGAAAGTAATTTTCAGGCTGCAAATATAACATTTTAAAAGATTGTTTTACAAGAAAAATTAGTCAAAAACTAATCAGGCAAGCCTTTGAAATTCAGCTAATATTGCGAATTCAAATAATTTTTTGACCATAGATGGATTCTTTTTGATAAAGGGTTCATTCATTACAAGAAAGTTGTTTTATTTTTGAAAAATATATTAAACTTAACCTATAGAAAATAAACACCAAAAAAAACTGCATTGAAAAGTCTACTCATTGATTCTACACCAAAGACTCCACAAATCGATTTGAACCATTGTACGGGGGAACTGATTATTTCCGGAAAATCCATCCCGGAGAATGCTGCCACTTTATATATGCAGATACTCAGCTGGGTTGAAGAATATATTAAAAATCCCCGTCATACAACCAATCTGAGGATTAATCTTGAATATTTTAATACCTCTTCATCCATCTGGATTGGGAAAATAGTCAGGGCACTTTGCTCAATAAATGATACGGCCAACACACTTTTTATTCATTTGTATTTTGATATAGAAGAGTACGAAACTATGGATATTGAAGATCTTAAGGATGCATTGAATCCATTTATAGGTCTGGTAGGCACGCCGACTCTAAGTCTGGGTATCAAGATTTACGGAACTGATGGAAACGGTGAAGTTATCAAGGAATCCATAATATTCGTTTAACAGATCGAATCATTCTACCCCAAACATCCTTTGTAAATTTTTTGGGCTAACTTTGCAGGATGAATATGTGACTTCTTCACCATAATCGCCATGATCTCATCTGCAAATAATCATTTAAAAGACCGTGATCCTGTTGCAGCAGGCAGATTTTATCCGGACGGAAAAGAGAGTCTGAAAAAAATCTTGAAAAACTATTTTCCACCTGCAAAAAAAACAGGGAAAACTTAAAAGTCAGGGCATTAATTAGTCCTCATGCCGGGTTTGTATACTCAGGAAAGATTGCTGCATCAGCTTTTTCCTACCTAAACAGAGATCATAAATTCAAAAACATATTCTTAATAGGCTCCAGTCATTCAATGGTATTTGAGGGTGCTTCAGTCTATTATACCGGTGATTTCATTACCCCACTGGGAAAAGTTCTGGTTAGCAGGGAAATTGGTAACATTCTTCATGACGAAAACAAACTTTTTAATTATCCTGTTGATGCACATATACATGAACATAGTCTTGAGCTTCAGATCCCTTTTATTCAATATTACTTTACCTATGTCCCTTCGATAGTTCCGATAATTATTGGAACCACCGATGAACTGACTATAAAAAATATTGCAGATAGTCTGATGCCCTGGTTCAATGAAGAAAATCTATTTGTGATAAGCAGTGATTTTTCACATTATCCTCCATACCATATTGCAAATGAAGCAGATGGTATTACCGCAATGGGACTATTGTCGGGTGACCCGGGGATGTTTTTAAAAACACTTGAAAATAATGCAGGAAAGAAATACAACGGACTGGTAACAAGTATGTGCGGGTGGACATCTGGATTGCTGCTGCTATACCTAAGAAACTTCAATATAAAACTTGAAATGAGACATATTGATTACTGTAATTCAGGCGATACATCCTTTACCGATAGAAACAGAGTTGTAGGTTATCATTCCTTTGCATTAGTTGAAAATGAAATCAAGGTTTAATATCAATGAAAACCCCGGATAATTTTTCATTTAGCTCAGAAGAAACGGATTTGCTCTTTAAAATTGCAAGAAAAAGTATCTATTCCATGATATATGACAAGCATAAGCTCAGAATTGACAAAAATGAAATACCTCCAAAGCTGAGAATTCCGATGGGTGCTTTCGTTACATTAAAAGCAGATGGGACCCTGAGAGGATGCATTGGACGTTTCAGTTCACGATTACCGCTTTATAAAACAGTAAGGGATTCAGCATATTCATCTGCGTTTGAAGATCCTAGGTTTGATCCTTTGTCAAATGAAGAATTTGATAAAGTTGAACTTGAGATAACCGTAATTGGTCCGCTTAAAAAAATAAACAATATCAGTGAAATAGTGTTGGGAAAGCACGGGATTTTTATAAAGAAGGAAAGTCGCTCGGGTACAATGTTGCCACAGGTTGCAACAGACCACGGATGGACCATTGAAGAATTTCTTGGCTTTACCTCACGCGAAAAAGCCAATCTGGGTTGGGAAGGTTGGAAAGATGCGGAATTGTTTATTTATGAAGGTCTTGTTCTTGAAGAAAAGAAAATATAATTTTCTTTATCATTTAACATAATTGTATATTCATTAAAAATTCAGATTCAAATTGAAACAGTCAGAAGCAAAGAAAAGGATAGAAAACCTGAGGAAGGAATTAAGTGACCATAACCATAGGTATTATGTCCAAAATGAACCGGCAATTTCTGATTTTGAATATGATATACTTATGAATGATCTCCTGCTGCTGGAGAAAAAGTTTCCACAATTTGCTGATCCCGATTCTCCTACACAGAAAGTAGGCAGCGATATAACAAAGGAATTCGGACAATATCCACATAAATATCCGATGCTTTCACTTGGGAATACTTATAGTGAGGAAGAATTGCTTGAGTATGACAAGAGGATAAGAAAGTCAGTAAAAGAATCATTTGAATATGTCTGCGAGCTTAAATTTGACGGGGCCTCAATAAGTATCACTTACAGGAATGGAATCCTTGAGAGGGCTCTTACCCGGGGCGATGGAGATAAAGGTGATGATGTTACCCTTAATGTAAAAACCATTAGGGATATCCCGGTTAAAGTCACGGGCTCGGATATACCCCAAGAATTTGTAATGAGGGGCGAGATACTGATGCCCAGGGGAGTATTTGACAGGATTAACTCAGAGCGAGTTAAAGAAGGTCTACCCCTTTTCGCCAATCCCCGTAACTCTGCAGCCGGAACTATTAAACAGCTGGATTCCAGGATAGTAGCATCCAGATCACTGGATTGCATGTTCTATTTTCTTCTGTCTGATCAATTGCCCTATGATAATCATTTCGATAATTTAAAAGCTGCTTCAAGCTGGGGCTTCAGGGTCCCTGACAGCATACGGAAATGTAAGAACATGGAGGAAGTTCTTGAATTCGTTACGCTATGGGAATCTGAACGAAAAATGCTTCCTTATGATATCGATGGAGTTGTAATAAAGGTAAATTCCATTGCTCTTCAGAAGAAACTCGGTTATACGGCAAAATCACCGAGATGGGCTATCTCATATAAATACAAGGCTGAGCAGGCGATGACAAAGTTATTATCGGTTTCTTTCCAGGTTGGACGGACCGGGAATATTACTCCTGTCGCCAACCTTGAACCTGTTGTTCTCGCAGGAACAACTGTTAAACGTGCCTCTTTGCATAATGAAGATCAGATTTCGCTCCTTGATCTGCATCTGAATGACATGGTGTATGTTGAAAAGGGTGGTGAAATTATTCCAAAAATTGTTGGAGTAAATCATTCTTTGCGATCAGAAGGCAGTAATATCGTTGTTTTTATTTCAAATTGTCCTGAGTGCGGTACCATGTTACTCAAAGCTGAAGGTGAAGCAAATCATTTTTGTCCTAACTACCTGCATTGTCCGCCCCAGATAAAGGGAAGGATTGAACATTTCATCAGCAGGAGAGCAATGGATATTGAAGGTTTGGGAGAAGAGACCATTGATTTGCTTTATAATAAAAAGTTAATCAGAAACTTCTCCGATCTGTATGACCTGGAATTAAGCCAGCTGATCTCACTTGATCGGCTAGGCGAAAAGTCTGCGAATAAAATTCTAAAAAGCATAAAGGATTCTATAAAAGTGCCTTATAACAGAGTATTGTATGCTCTGGGTATCAGGCATGTAGGTGAGACAACTGCTAAAACGCTTGCAAAAAGATTTAAAACGCTGGATGAACTGATGAGTGCCGATATGGAGAAATTAACTGCTGTCCCGGAAATAGGTCCCAGAATAGCATTTTCTATAATGTCATATTTTTCTGATAGAGAGAATATTGAGATAATAACCAGGCTAAAAAGTCATATGATGAATTTCAGTAGTGAAGAATCCTCAGCAGAAACAGGTAACGCTCTCGAGGGCAAGACTATTGTTATTTCAGGTGTATTTCAGAAACACACAAGGGAGGAATACAAGGGAATTATTGAAAGAAATGGTGGGAAAAATTCTTCATCCGTTTCGGGAAATACTTCATTTATTCTTGCGGGAGAGAATATGGGTCCTTCAAAACGATCTGATGCAGAAGCACTTGGAGTACCATTGCTTTCCGAATCGGAATTTCTTAAATTTATTAATGAAGATTAGTATTGTACCCTGTGACTTTAACAAAAAAAAGTTAGGTTTGTAAAATGGAATTATTTGAAACTCTCCGTCAAAATGTTGGTAACCGAATCCTTTTAAAAAAGAACAGCAGGGTAAAGAGATCAGCCTTTTATTCAAATATCAGCCTTATCAAAACGATTGGTATTGTCTGGGATTCTTCGGAGCCCGAAGAATTTCCATATTTATCCGCATTCTACCAGAGATTACACGAAAGGAACATTGATGTTAGAGTTATAGGGTATTATCCTTACAAAGCCCTCCCGGATAAATATACAGCTATAAGGTATCTTTCCTGTATACGAAGGGAGGAGGTAAATTTCTTTTATATACCTGTAACCAGCGAAGCTCTCGAATTTATCGAAAGCAGATTCGACATCCTAATTGATATAAATTTCAAAAAAGTACTGCCTCTCCATTATATATCATCATTGTCTATGGCCCGGTTAAAGATTGGCTTATATGAAGGAGATGAGATCTCTGACTCATTTGATCTTATGATGGAAATGCAAAAACCGGTGAATATCGAAACTTATTTAAATGAGATCATCTATTACCTTGAAATGATTAAATCAGAAAACACAAAAAAAGCAGATATAAAAATTTTATGAAAAGATTCAAAGGAACAGGCGTAGCTATTGTCACCCCTTTCAGAACTGATTCCAGCATAGATTTCACCGCTATGGGGAAAATTATCAATCACGTCATTGAAGGTGGAGTAAATTATATTGTACTTATGGGTACAACAGGTGAATCAGTTACCCTTACAAAAGATGAAAAGAAGGCTCTTACAGCATATGTTCTTGAATCAATCGATGGCAGGGTGCCTCTTGTTGTAGGTATTGGCGGTAATAGCACCCAGGAGGTGATTAATTATATAAAACAGGTAAATTTATCAGGTGTTGATGGAATTCTGTCTGTTGCTCCGTACTATAACAAACCAGGCCAAAGTGGTCTATATCAACATTTTGCCGCAATTGCAACATGCAGTCCCCTTCCAGTTATACTATATAATGTACCAGGGAGAACCTGTAGCAATATTTCATCTGAAACATGCCTGCAACTTGCTCATGATTTTGAAAATATAATCGGAATAAAAGAAGCTTCCGGTGATATGGCTCAGATTATGAGGATTCTCAGAGGAAAACCTGAAAACTTTATTCTCATCTCCGGTGATGATCTTATGACAATCCCAATTATTGCGGCCGGTGGATCAGGTGTAATCTCTGTACTGGCAAATGCATTTCCCGGGCAATGCAGTGAGATTGTAAATCAATCACTTAAAAACAATTTTAAGGCTGCCCGCGAGGTTCAATACCGTTTCCTCGAGATAGGTGATCTACTCTTCACTGAAGGAAATCCTGCAGGAGTAAAAGCAATGCTTCATCAGAAGAAACTATGTCAGAATACCCTCAGGCTCCCTCTTGTCCCGGTAACGCCTGCTACTTACACCAGGATTCAGAAAGCTATTGAGGAAGTGAATAAAAAATAATTATACATTAGGTCTTTCTGCCTCACTTGTTTGCTGAAGGCCATGACACTGCTTGTATTTTTTTCCGCTCCCGCATGGGCACGGATCATTTCGGCCAACCTTTTTATCAACTCTAACTGGTTCAGTTTTCTGGTTTCTGTCAGGCGCTGCTCCTCCTCCTGTGCTGCTATACTGTGAGAAGTCACTTTTTGAGGTTCTGAGGTTGCTCATATCTGCCTGACGGCGGCGTTGTGCTTCCTTAACCTGTGAGGGGTCCTGCGACGGAATATGTCCTTTCATCAGTGTACTTACAACATCCTTGTTAACCTTAATAAGCATTGTCTTAAAGAGTTCAAAAGACTCAAACTTATAGATAAGAAGGGGATCCTTCTGCTCATATGTTGCGTTTTGAACTGATTGCTTCAGTTCATCCATTTCACGTAAATGCTCTTTCCATGCGTCATCAATTGTTGCAAGCACTACGGTTTTCTCATAAGCTTTTGCCAGCTCTTTTCCCTCCGACTCAGCAGTGGCTTTAAGGTTAGTAACAACCTGAAATATACGAGAACCATCAGAAATCGGAACAACTACATTTTCATAAACGTGCGACATCCTGTCATATACATCCTTTAAAACAGGGTAAGCCTGTTGAGAAATGGATTCTATTTTTCTCTGATACGTATCGAGTACCTTGGAATAGACAATTTCAGTCACTTCTTCAGAGTTATTTTTTGAAAATTCCGGTTCTCTAACTGGCGAATCCATTGAAAATGAGCGAATAAGATCAAAATCAAAGCTTTCAAGATCTTCATCCTTATGATACGTTTCCACAAGGTTTTCGGTTACATCATACATCATATTTGCTATATCGACGCTCAAACGCTCGCCCAGTAATGCGTGCTTTCTCTTTTTATAGATTACTTCACGCTGAGAGTTCATTACATCATCATATTCGAGTAATCGTTTTCTTATTCCGAAGTTATTCTCCTCAACCTTTTTCTGGGCACGTTCAATCGATTTAGTGATCATTGAGTGCTGAATCATTTCGCCATCCTTCAAACCAAGCTTATCCATGATACCTGCAATTCTTTCGGAACCGAACAGGCGCATTAATTCGTCCTCAAGTGAAACGAAAAACTGGGATGAACCAGGATCACCCTGCCTTCCAGAACGTCCACGCAACTGGCGGTCAACCCTTCGTGATTCATGCCTTTCGGTCCCGATAATAGCAAGACCTCCTGCCCTTCTGACTTCATTAGTAAGCTTAATATCAGTACCACGACCGGCCATGTTTGTTGCAATAGTAATTGTACCGGTTTTACCTGCTTCTGCAACTATTTCTGCTTCCCTCTGGTGAAGCTTTGCATTCAAAACGTTATGCTTTAGACCTTTCATCTTGAGCATTCTGCTCAGCAATTCAGAAATTTCAACTGATGTAGTACCAACAAGTATTGGTCTACCCTGACGGTTCATTTCAGCTATTTCGTCAATTACTGCATTATACTTTTCCCTCTTGGTTTTATAAACAAGATCCTCTCTGTCATTCCTGATAACCGGCTTGTTTGTAGGTATTACAACAACGTCAAGTTTATAAATATTCCAGAATTCCCCTGCTTCAGTTTCAGCAGTTCCTGTCATACCGGCCAGTTTATGATACATTCTGAAATAGTTCTGCAGAGTGATGGTTGCATATGTCTGTGTCGCAGCCTCTACTTTAACATTTTCTTTCGATTCAATTGCCTGGTGAAGACCGTCTGAGTATCTTCTGCCCTCTAGAATTCGTCCTGTTTGTTCATCAACGATCTTTACCTTGTTGTCCATAACAACGTACTCAGTATCTTTATCAAAGAGCGTCCATGCCTTTAATAATTGAGTCATTGTATGTACACTCTCCGATTTTACAGAATAATCCTGGAGAAGCTCATCCTTCTTTTTAAGCTTATCTTTTTCATTCAAACCTGATTTTTCCAGATCCGCGATCATAGAGCCAACATCCGGAAGTATGAAAAAGCTTGCATCTTCAACTGATGTTGAAATAAGATCAAGTCCCTTCTCTGTAAGTTCAATTGAATTTGCCTTTTCATCAATGATAAAAAAAAGCTCATCGGTTGCTTTATGCATCTCCTTGTTATTGTTCTGCATATAATAGTTCTCAGTTTTGAGAAGCAGGGATTTGTTGCCCTCTTCACTGAGAAACTTGATTAATGCGTTATTCTTCGGCAGGCCCTTATAGGCTCGGAGCAATAACAATCCTCCCTCATCATCTTTATCCTCAGCAATCAGCTTTTTAGAATCTGCAAGAATTTGAGTAACAAGTCTTTTCTGTGCGTTAACAAGTTTTTCAACTTTTGGTTTAAGCTCATCAAATTGCTGGGTATCGCTTTTAGCTGTGGGCCCGGAGATGATAAGTGGTGTACGGGCATCATCGATCAGTACCGAGTCTACTTCGTCAACGATAGCATAGTGATGCCTGCGCTGTACAAGGTCCTCATGATTAACTGCCATGTTATCCCTCAGGTAATCAAAACCAAATTCGTTATTTGTTCCGAAAGTAATATCAGCATTATATGCCTTACGCCTGTCGTGTGAATTTGGCTGATGCTTATCAATACAGTCAACAGTGAGTCCGTGAAATTCATACATTGGCCCCATCCATTCAGAGTCACGCTTTGAAAGGTAATCATTCACAGTGACTATGTGGACACCCCTGCCTGCCAGCGCATTAAGAAAAACCGGGAGAGTAGCTACAAGAGTCTTTCCTTCACCTGTTCCCATCTCAGAAATCTTTCCTTTATGAAGTGCAACTCCTCCGATAAGCTGGACATCATAATGAACCATATCCCATAAAATTTCATTGCCTCCGGCTATCCAGATATTGCTCCATAAAGCCTTATCTCCACTTATCGTTATACTTTCCCTCGTCGCGGCAAGATCTCTGTCGTACTGCCTGGCAGTTACTTCTATAATACTATTTTCCTTAAATCTCTTTGCAGTCTCTTTCATAACCGCGAAAGCCAAAGGTACGCAAGTATCGAGTGTAACCTCGAGTTTGTCGTTAATAGCTTTTTCAAGTTTATCGATAGTATTGTAAATTTCTTCTTTTTTGTTGACATCCTCTTCCTGTTCTGCTTTTAGCTTAAGGTTTTGGATTTCAGCTTCTTCACTTTGTATGCTGGCATGAATTTCTTTTCTGATTCCGACTGATTTTTCTCTCAATTCATCATTTGTCAGACTTTTCAGTTTGTCAAATTCAATATGAATCTTTTCAGTATATGGAGTGATTTCTTTGATATCACGTTCATATTTGTTACCAAGAAATACACCCAGAATGTTATTTATAAAGCTCATTATGAAGTTTTTTATAATTTTAAAATATCACGCAAAATTAGCTTATTTTTTCAGAATTAGAATTTCATTTCCAGACTTTATATATGAACTTAAATTAGTAATGTAATCTACTTATAATCAGAAGATTATGTGAAAAGAATAAAGTCTATTGATCATTTATTTTATCAGACTATATCTGACACTGCCGATTCCGGTGCCGCTATAAAATTTAATTATGTATAATCCTGAGGGGAAGCGGGAAATATCAATGGTGCTTTCGGAACTTTCAATGTAATCGTCTAAAACACATACACCTGCAGTATTATATACCCTGAAGTTGACTGGTTTGCCTGATAAAATATCGTTGGAATGGATATTTATAATGCCCTTTCCCGGATTTGGAAACACTTTGTAAGTATCATTTTTTACCTTTACAATGTTGTCAACTAATTGGTTGATCTTTAAATCATCGATGATCCAGCCCCATCCATTTGCAAAAGGATCAGAGAATAATCTGAATCTGAAGAGCAAAGTATCACCTATCGATACACTCTCCGAATTATCAGGGAAAAGAGTATGTTCCTTCATCAGGGTTTCAGTCCCTATAAATAATGAATTACCTTCTTCATCCAGATTACTTGAGTAGGCGCTATCCCATGCTGGAATATACCTGCTGTCGTAACCATTCCCCAGATTAAACCACGTTTTGCCGAAGTCTTTTGAAGCTTCTATAACTACATAATCATAAAAATCAGGTGATCCAAAGAGAGAGCCGGGTTCTCCGGGCTCCACCAGTACCAGTTCACGGAAAGTAATTATTAAGCCTGATTCATCAATAATCACAGGGTTGCGAAGCATTGCCGTAAATTCCAGGTTGGAATCGGTGCGGGAACTAACATAAGGATGTTCAGAATGAAGTGCGGGGCCTGAAAATCCTGCGGGCTGGGCAATTTCGAAACCAATGTTGAAGAAATCGTTTGCAGCATTTGAGAAATCAGTAAAATAACTTGTAACAGGTGATCCCAGGCCTTCTATCCGAAAAGTATAAAACCCATTACCGGGTAATAATCTGGTATTCTGCTGAGAAGAAACATCCCGGGAAATAATTCTGTATTGAATATTGTCACCCCCATTAAGAGAAAGCTGACGGGCATTCAGATATGCAGTGAATACATCACCTGTATCACGCATCAATCCAATGAAAGAAGAAATACCACCATTTATCCTGTATTCGGCATAAACCGTATCAACACCAATATTATCAGTTACCGTTGCAGTAAACCTTATTGTATCAATACTCTCCAGGTAGTATTCTATTGGTGAATGGATTGTTAAAGGTTTAACAGTGTCAGTTCCTATATAAATTCGGTAAGGATTCAATGCTCCGGTTGATGGAGATCTGAAGTGCCGCCGGAATACGTCCTCTGCAAAGAAATAATACCTCAGGGATGATTCATAGAATGGTATGGGAAGAATAACACGGAAATTGTTATCCTGAGCCTGGGATGTCAGGTAGATAGTGTCGCTGGAAGAAAAGTTGTTATAGGTATATACAAGGCCTACCCTGTTCCTGTTATATATTGTATCTGAGTCTATTGCAACAGATATTTCAATTTCATCCAGTAATTCCTCTGAGTCCCTTGGCTTATTATGAATTATTCTTGTATTAATCCACCCCAGATCACCCAATATTGATAATGTCAGATTTCCAGGATCGTGAATGGCTTCTCCTCTGTCGATGAAAGGTGTCATGAGTGCATTAATCTGCAGGGTTAAGTCCTCATCAAGATGTGAAACAGATGATCCTGCATCCCATGTTGATGGGGCATATACCATTACTCTGGCCCCCGCAGTATAGTTTCTGGTAAGAGGGCCGTCAAAAAATAGATTTCCTCCTGTAATTGCAGTATGAAGACCTGCTGAGGGATTTTCGAACCGGAGTGTATCAATAAGCTTCCGATTACTTTGATCCTCAATAAATGTATCGTATATCATAGGAGTATCCCGGAATCCATACGACCCTAGGGTTTCGTCCGAACTCATGCTGTCATAAAAGCCTAGTCCATGAATAATTTCATGTAATGCCACGGTAACCAGATCATACCGGTTTGTTGGAGTTTTTCCATCAACACCGAGATACCAGTTAATAGAACTGTTTATAGTTAATTGCAGGTCCCCGTCAGCATCTCCGTTTAAATCAATACCGGCAATCTTTTCTGCAAGGGAAGCTGGATAATATGCATTTGGCTTGAATGCATTTATATCCTCACCCTTTGCAAAACCGGTAATTACTGACTGACCAAGAACATCATTTTCTTCAAGTTTTGTCCATGTGGTTTGTATGGTCAATCTTGTATCAGAAGGAAGAATTGTTTCCAGAATTGAAACAGCTTTTTCCATTGCTTTTATTGCATTAGCTGGAAAACCAGTATAGAAGATCCTCACCGATGCTAGACCTTTTGATCCTTTTTTCTCGAAATATGCTTTAGGAGGAGGGATGTATATGCGGGTCACTTTATTACCCGCATAACATGTACCTGTTACTTTACTATTCCGCTTCAAATCCTGTGACTGAAGTAAACAGTTAAAAGCGATGAGAAGAAAGAATACCCAAAAGGCAAATTTTTTCATACAATCAGACTGTGCCAGCGGCTGCCGCCGGAGTTCTCATGCTCATTATGTCCCTGTCGAACTGATACATATTGTTGTTGCCCACCAGACGGATTTTATCAAGGATATTTCTTACAGAAGCTTCTTCTTCAACCTGTTCCATTACAAACCACTGCAGAAAATTATGTGTGTTGAAATCTTTCTCGTCAAGAGTAAGGGCAACAATCTCATTGATGCTCGATGTTATATATTCTTCATGATGAAGTACATCATTGAAAAGTTGTTCAACATTCTTATAATCTGATGGAGGTTTCGCAAAAGCCGGCACAGTTGCTTTTCCACCTCTTTCGTTCATATATTTTATAAACTTGAGCATGTGGATTCTTTCTTCGTCCGCCTGTACGTACAACCATTGGGCGACTCCGCTTAATCCATTATTTTCAGCCCATGAGGCCATTGCAAGGTATAAATTGGAAGAATAACCTTCACGATCAATTTGCCTGTTGCAGATTTCTTCAACTGATTTTTTTAACATAATATAGATTTTACAGGGTTTTTATAATAAACGATTTATATTGATTCTTGTTCAATATTAAGCAATTCTTCAATTTTAATAATTAGTTCACCTACAGAAAAAGGTTTGGAGTACACAGCATCTGCTCCAAGAGCTTTTGCAAGACTGAGATAATTTCCCGGTCCGGCCTTTCCTCCTCCTGAAATGGCTATAACTTTTATAGCAGGCTTTACTTCACGCAGCTTGATAATAACCTTCAGACCATCCTCTTCCGGCATAATCAGGTCGGTAATAACAAGATCTGTAAGGGCAGGTTTAAAATGAGTAATTGCGTCCCGTCCGTTATCAGCCTCAAGAACCCTGAACCTGCGTCTTACAAGAGCTATTTTCAGCATTTCTCTTAGCTCCTCATCATCTTCAACTATCAGTATTCCAGTCATAAACCCTAATTATTTCATTAAAGACAATTGAATTGTATTTTTTATCTCTTTTAGAGAGACAGGTTTTATCAGGTACTGATTTATGATACCTGAATATACCAGTTTATCGTCGGACAGTTCTTTTTCTGTATTTGCAATCATAACGCACGGAATTGTGAGTTTTAATTTGGAAAACATTCCGATAAGGTACTGAATATTAATTTTTTCCGAGTCACTCATATATAGGATAAGATCAGGCTGATGCGCTGCATCGGAAAGGATCTTTATTAACCTCTTTTGATCAGATGCATATATTAAATTGTATCCGGCACTCTCCAGCGCTATTGACAGAATCCTTGATTCATATTTATTACCGGCAATAAATAGAATTCTTTTCATATCTTCCCGGTCAGCAGGGAGATCATACAATTCCCTTGACAACGGAAGATAAACATAGAATACGGAACCCTGATGCTTATTGCTCGATACCAGGATCTCTCCCTCCATTTCTGCAACAATTCCATGCACTACCGATAATCCCAGACCATAGCCTTTTCCAACCTCGCGGGTAGTGTAGAAAGGCTCAAAAATTCGCTGAACCAGTGAGGGATCCATTCCTTGGCCGGTATCTTCAAATGACACAATAACATATTCATCGGCAACAATAACCTTTGAAAGTTCATGTTTGAGATGTTTACCGTCAACGATTTCAGTATTGACGCTAAGGGTACCTCCACCATCCTCCATTGCCTGAATAGCATTTGTCATAAGGTTAAGAAATACTCTGAAAAGCTGGGTAGGATCAGCAAAGACATTCGCACTTTTTACACTGATAATTTCTTTGATTTCAATATCAGAGGGCAAGGCTGATCTTACAAAACCAATTGTTTCAACCAGAATATCGGATACATTTACCGGAACCTTTTCCTGTTCAACCTGCCTGCTGAATGTGAGTATCTGGTTAGTGAGAGACCTGGCTCTTGATACGGCCATCATTATTTTGTTTACTTTTTCATGCGAATCCGGTGATTTTATCAGATCATCCTTAAGCATTTCTGAGTAGCCGGAGATTGTTGCAAGTATGTTGTTGAAATCGTGTGCTATACCCCCAGCAAGAACACCAATAGTTTCAAGTTTCTGAGCCTGCATTAATCGATTTTCGAGTAACTGTTCCCTTGACATGTCCTCAAAAGCAAAATCTGCAAAAGATGGATTTCCCAGGTTGCACTGTGCCATAAACCCACTTACGCGGCAAAATATATGCTGCCCATTGCATGTAATAAATTCTACTCTGCCAAAGCTACGTGTCTTTTCAATTATTAACTGGTCGAAATGCAAGTTAAAGAGATCCTGTTCTGAATAGAAATTTTTAAGGTTTCTTCCTGTTATGGATTCAGTGATACTGCATTCCATTATCCGGAGAAAGGCCTCATTGGCGTTTTGGATATTACCGTCCGGATCACAGCGAAGGAATCCGATTGGAAGATTAGTCTCAAAGATACGGTATTGCTCCTGAATCTCACTGGTTGCTTTCTGGGAGAGTTTAAGGTCGGTTATGTCGAAAGTTTCAGCAATAAGATGGGTTATTTCATCCTCCCTGGCAGAAAAAGGCCTGAAAACAACTTCATAATATCTGTTGCCCGATTTTGGAGTACTGAAAGAAGCTTCGTACCTGACCATTTCTCCTGAAAAGCAGTGATCAACATTCTTTTTGATATTATCCCTGAAATTATCTGTTCCCCAGACATCAGCAAGTGATTTTCCAACAATTGAATCCAATGCCGTCTGATGTGCATTACAGAACGCAAAATTAACCTTTTCGTATATGTAATTCCTGTTTATAATGCTTATCATAGATCTACTATGATTCACAATACTATCAGAAATTTTCTTTTCTCGCTCAAGAAAATTCAGATAATCATTTTTGTCAGGAAGGTCGTATCCGATTTTCACTCCAGTGTCAATTTTTTGACTTCAATAAAGTTATTGAATCTTAGTTAATATCAAGATTAAAAGCTTTTTTTATCTCCTTAAGTCCCGGATATTTTGCAACAAGGTAATTATACTTCTGATCATCTGAATATAACATTTCATTTGTCTCCGATAAGTCAACGATTGTTTCTATATCAAATGCAGCAATATTTAACCTTGGTTCAAGATAATTTACGAGTCTTTGTTTGTAATCCTGAATAAACAGATCTTTCAATGCTGCATTGCTTACATGAATCTTCAAAGTACTCCCGTTTTCAACTTCGGGTTGGATTGTATTGAACATACTGATTATCCTGTTTCCCTCACCTTTCAGTGTATCCTTGAACAGATTCCATGCCGACATTATATTTACCTCGCTGAATTCCACTTTGACGATACCAAGATCTTCCACCTGTTTCACTTCAATAATATCAACGGGTTTCTCCTGAGGAGGATTCTCATCGGCCATAAGATCCTTTATTGAAAATGTCTTGGGTGGCCTTTCAATAACAGGATTATGTTTAACCGGCTCCATTCCAGGTCGAGAATCAGTTTTTTCTACAGCAGAGGTCGATTGTCTGAGAGTCTCTGACTTTGAAGGGAGAGGAAGTTCTTCCTCAATTCCGGTTACCTGCTTTGATTCAGTCTTTTTTTTTTCCGGTTCACCAACCATTGACTCATCCGAAAGACGGCACAGCCGTATTAGTGCCAGTTCAACGTGAAGCCTCTGGTTTTTGCTTCCCTTATAAGCCAGGTCACACGCTGAAACGATGTCCAGTGCTTTATAGAGAAAGTCAATGGAGCATTTTCCGGTTTGCTGCAGGTATCTTTGCTTGATCGTCTGAGTTGTTTCAATAAGTCGCATTGTCGATTCATCCTTGCATACCATAAGGTCTCTCAGATGATTGTTCAATCCTGCAATGAAGTTGTGCCCATCAAATCCTTTTTCGAGGATCTCGTTAAATATGAGCAATATTGAAGAGACATCGCCAGGAATTGAACTGTCAACAGTTTTAAAATAGTATTCGTAATCAAGGACATTTAGGTTATCTATTACATCCCTGTAGGTGATTGTTTTTCCGCTCAGGCTGACGATCTGATCGAATATCGACAGGGCATCTCTCAATGCACCATCTGCCTTCTGTGCTATTACATGCAATGCTTCTTCCTCTGCCTTCACTGACTCTTTATTTGACACAAACTGAAGACGGTGCACAATGTCTTCAATTTTAATCCTGTTAAAGTCAAAGATCTGGCAGCGAGAAAGTATTGTTGGAATTATTTTTTGTTTTTCAGTAGTGGCAAGAATGAAAATTGCATGAGCGGGCGGTTCCTCCAGGGTTTTCAAAAAAGCATTGAACGCTGCTGAGGAGAGCATGTGAACCTCATCAATTATATAAATACTGTATTTTCCTATCTGCGGCGGTATTCTTACCTGGTCATTCAGGCTTCTTATGTCTTCAACCTTATTATTCGAAGCAGCATCAAGTTCATGTATATTAAAGGACCTTAAAGTTCTGAATGAAATACAGGATTCACATTCATCGCACGCTTCAAAATTTTCACCGAGATTAGTGCAATTAATTGTTTTAGCAAAGATCCTTGCACAGGTTGTTTTGCCCACGCCGCGCGGACCGCAGAATAGGTAAGCATGAGCAAGATGATTATTTTTAATTGCACTTTTCAGTGTATTGGTAATCGATTCCTGGCCAACAACCATATCAAAAGTTGCAGGACGGTATTTTCTTGCTGAAACAATAAAGTTCTCCATAAACGGTTACTCTTGCGAGGGTAAAAATGTTGAAACACAAATATAGATAAAAAGGATTCGTATTATTGTGAGGTTGATAAATTTGAGCATTTAGTTATTGACAAAAACTTACATATAACTGTGCACTTCAATTTTCCTTCAATATATTTTTGTTTAAAACAAAATAATTGTACTTTTGCGAGCCAAAATCATTACACTAATAAACAAATAATTACTATGTTGAATCATTACGAAACCGTTTTCATTGCAACTCCCGTTTTGTCTGAGAACCAGATGAAGGAAGCGGTACAAAAATTCAAGAAGATCATCACGGATAATACCGGGGAGATCGTTCATGAGGAGAATTGGGGTCTGAAAAAACTGGCCTATCCCATTCAGAAGAAGTCAACAGGCTTCTATTATCTGTTGGAATTCAAGGGCACAGGCGATCTGATTGAGAAACTTGAACTCCAGTACAGGAGAGATGAGAGAATCATCAGGTTTTTATCCTTCAGGATGGAAAAATTTGCAGTAGAATATGCAGAGAAAAAGAGAAGACAAAAAGAATCAGGAAAAACAAAGGAGGAATAAGACATGGCACAGAATGAATCAGAAATCAGATATTTGACTCCTCCAACTGTTGAGGTCAAAAAGAAAAAGTACTGCCGTTTTAAGAAAAACAGAATCCGTTATATTGACTATAAAGATCCTGAATTTCTCAAGAAATTCCTGAACGATCAGGCAAAGATCTTACCACGGCGCATTACAGGTACATCATTAAAATATCAAAGGAAAGTGGCAAAAGCTGTAAAAAGAGCCAGACATTTAGCTCTTCTTCCTTACGTAACTGACCTATTAAAATAAGGAGGATTAATTATGGAAATTATATTAATACAGGACGTAAATAAGCTCGGACAGAAGGACGATATTATTAAAGTTAAAGACGGATATGGCAGAAATTATCTTATTCCACAGGGGTTTGCTGTAGCTGCTTCATCCTCTGCAAAAAAAATGCATTCGGAAAATCTCAGGCAGAGAGCTCATAAAGAAGAGAAGATTAAAGCAGCTGCTCAGGAAATAGCCACCAGGCTTGAAGGCATTAAAATTGTAGTTGGTGCAAAAACAAGTACTTCAGGTAAAATTTTCGGCTCGGTTAACACCATCCAGATCGCAGAATCACTTAAGGAAAAAGGATTTGATATTGACCGCAGGAATATCACACTCCCTGATGATCAGGTAAAAGAAATCGGAAAATACACAGCTATTATCAAGCTCCACAGAGAAGTAAAAGTTGAGATAGAGTTTGAAATTATTGGTGAATAATATCACTAAGAATCATAATTACAAAGGCTGTCTTTCAATAAGGCAGCCTTTTTTATATCATTAAGGCATCGCCACAATTCCCATGAGAGTGGAGGAAATTCGTTGTTTTATTTAATCTCTTTTACTGCAATGGTTTCGATCTCGATCAGAGAACCCATCGGGATGCCCTTTACGCTGAATGCTGCCCTTGCAGGCTTGTTCCCTGTGAAATACTTGCCATAAACTTCATTCATGGCTTTAAAATCATTTATATCATTTAAGAGACAGGTTGTTTTAATTACATCATTGTAACTATAACCCGCTTCTTTTAATATAGCCCCGATATTCTTCATAACCTGTTCAGTCTGAATACTGATGTCACCCTCAATAAGTCTCCCGGTACCTGGTATCAGTGGAATCTGACCTGAAATATATAATGTTCCGTTTACCTCGACAGCCTGGCTATACGGACCAATTGCTGAAGGTGCTTCTGAAGTTGTAACTACCTTTTTCATAGTATCTTATACAAAGTTAGTATATATCGTGAAAATCTTTTCTTCTCTCAAACTTAAGATCCTGCAGGACAGATGCTTTAACCCTTAGAGTAAAATTCCACATTTTCATCGTTCCGTTAGGGATCCAGTTCATGCTCATTTCCCAGCAATGCAGATCACGTGTAATTCCGATGTTGGTCATAGTGATCGCTTTGCCTGTAAAGTCATAACCGGTGGTATATGTGATATTCATCTTTTTTGTAAGGGTAAGGAATCCATTGAGGGAAAGTGACTGGGTTACAGTAGATTTGGGTATGGATTTGGTGTAATACAGTGTATAATTAACATTTAGAGACCATGGTACATTAAATTCAGCATATCCATACTGGTCTCTGGGGATGGCAGGCGAAGCAGAATGTTCATTGCCTGAGCCTGGTTCCTGATTTTCATAAAGACCCTGTGTTGCGGCTGGTACAGCCTGTGAGGTTGAGGTATTAGTATTTCCGCTTTTTCCTTTTAACAACTCACTCAGGCTGAAGTCAAGACTGGTTGAGAAATTTGTCAGTCTCATCAGTTTCCTGTTCTGGGCGAAAGCATATGTGGCAACAGGTCTTCCATTAGCATCAGTCCCATAAAGCGAAAAGCTGCCATTGGCAGATACATTGATGTTGTTCAGCAGGGTTGTTCTCATTACCATTGATACCGGAGCCCACCTCATAGAATCGCGAAAAATATCATATGAAGTTGTGATCCCGAAATTATCGATCAGCTTAACTTTTTTTGGTTTCCCGGTAGTATCGTTCTTTTCAAAAACCTTTGCTTCAAGAGTATTGATAAGACTAAAGGAAACACTGCCGCTTCGATTGTTTAATGAAGGGGTACCAAAGATACCTCCCTCATAAATTGAATATTCTTCCATTCTGCCCGAAGCATCAGCCTGCACCGTTCTGTACATATCCGAACTTAAACCATTGAGTGCAGGTATATAATTAAAGCCAACCATAGGTTTAATAACATGACGTATTGCCTGTACCCTCGAATCGGGATTTGAAAAAAGAAATGTTCCATAAATCTGAGGACTGAAACTGGCGCTGATTGATGGTTTGAAAGCGTGGCTATAGAATAAGCCTCTTGTTGTATCATTTATTGCAGATGGAACAACCATGTTACGATCGACATCAAAATAATCTGGAGTATATAATTTGTTGATTCTTTGAGTATACATGACACCTGAATAGCTAACCTGCGGAGAGATTGAAAAATTGCGGAATGGTCTGATCTGAAAGCTTAAAGGCGCTTCGTGTTTGAATCCGTTTCTCATATTATTCCATACCTCTTTTTTAAAAAGGAGGCTATCATAGCTATTAATCTGGTTATCAATATCGGCTGTATACTGGAATTGAATCTCTTCGTACCACCTTTTTGTCCCGGTACTCCTTCTGCTTTTCAATGGATAGATCCGACCCATGCCAAAATTTACCTTGGGGAGATTCAGGCTTGTAGTTTTCTGTCTGATATCCTGGCTATGGTTCATACTGGCCGATAAATTGAAGGGAGTTCCTTCCCAGGATTTTGAATAACTGACGCTTGATTGCCTTTGTGTATTTACATGATCAGCTACCGCATAGCTGTTATTTCGATCAAATTCACTTGAACTCATGCTGACATTAGCGGAGAAACGCGAACCGGGCCATGCTTTTGGGCTCTGATTATATGTCCAGCCTAATCTGTAGTTTGATGATTTGCCGTAATCAGGCAACCCAATATGCCCTGTAACATTATTCGCGTAGCTGAATGAAAAGTTTCCGGAATACCTGTAGAGCTTGCTGTAGTTAGTAGTTGTATTCGCCAGCCAGCTTCCATTAGCGTAAATGCTTCCACGAATAGTAAGGTCAAAATAATCGCTCACTGCGAAGTAGTATCCCCCATCTGTCAATGAATAACCACGGGCTACCTCCTGCCCTATTTTTGGAATAAGTATCCCTGACGCAGCAAGTTTTCTCTGAATGGGGAAGTATCCGAAAGGCAAGTAAAGTGGTAAAGGGATCCCCTCCAGAACAAGGTTTCCGGGTCCGGAAATAATTTTTTTACCGGGATAAACCTTGGCTTTTTTAAGATTTATATAAAAATGAGGGATAGGAAGGTCGCATGTGGAATATGTGCTTCTGAAGATATTTGATGTGCCATCTTCCATCAGCTTTGTCACTGAGCTATGAAGTAAGCCTTCATCCTGTTTCGTAACAATATTTCTGATCCTGGCTTTTTTTGTTTTGAAGTTATACCACAGGGTATCAGCCTCAAATTCCTGTGAACCCGATTTAAAGACCGGTTTACCGATAG
>JBBRVC010000026.1:0-31494 GCA_038247205.1 Bacteroidales bacterium | reverse complement strand
CGTTTCAAATTTTCCTCCTGCAACAAAACCTAATCCTAATCCTGTACCAAGTGTTAGTACCAGGACTCTGTTGAAACCCTTTCCCTTGCCATAAAGAGCCTCGCCCAATGCAACAACGCGGGCATCGTTATCAGCCCTGCAAGGAAGTGAACTATAGTCTTTTATGTATTGAGCAAGAGGATAATCTTCCATGAATTCAAGAAAGCCATATGTAGAATCTACAAACCCATCTTTAAATACAAATGAAGAAACACCAAATCCGACACCCATCAGCTCAGCATTTTCCCTTTTAGCCACTTCTTTCAGTTTATCAATAGAGCTATTGATTATCTGAAGAAACTTTTCCGAATCCTTTTTCTCTGTCAGGGTTATGATTGTTTCCAGGACGATACCTTTTTCCAGATCAACCAATCCAGCCTTGGTGCGGGTTCCCCCGATGTCTATTCCGATTGCTGTCTTTTTCATATTACCGGTATTTACTATACCCCATCATAATTAGTTATGTAAGTACGGCAAAAACAGGAACATTTTATTAATGTTTAACTTCTATTTTCCCAAAAACAGCTTTAAGCGGATTTTCATATTCCTTTGCTGTTTTAAGTACATATTTCGTGAAATCTGCGTTTGTCTTGTATGGTCCGCCTTCACTCCATGACGCAGCAACCAGATATTCAAAACCAAGATTCTTATCAGGTTTGATCCTAAATGTATAGTTCTCTGATTTTTGAAATTCAACAAATTGAAACTGAGGTTTATAGTGCGATTTAACTATACATGCAGTGGATACATAATCAACTTTCAATTTCTTAATGCCTTCAATATCGTCAGGGTTCTGAATTTCTTCGCTTCCTCCTGTAACTACAATATTATCTTTTTGGTAATATTCTGACTGATTCGGATGTTTTTTAATTCCGCATCCGAAGTAAGTATCCTTTTGTTTGGGATTAAAAGTTGTAAATTTAATCTGGCAGGTTGTGTAATTCTGCCTGGTGTAGGCAGTATATATCTGTTCAAGCTCATAAAACCCGTTTCCGGAATCCCAGTTTAGAGTTTTTACCTGTACAGAACTTCTGAGCGGACCATTAACAAGGATCGTGTAAGCATAGCGTGTATCACTTATCTGTCCAGCATTATAAGGCCATGTAATACCTGCTTTTGTACGAGTCGGAGTAAAACGGGGTCTTGAAGCCACCCCTCGATTTGCAGGATCTTCAAAAAGCAGGATTCCTCCGCCACCAAGAGAACTGGCAACGCCCATTATATCTGAGCCCATATCGAAAGGAACAGAATAACCATCCATATTTTCCTCATTGAGTTTATGACTTATAAGCTGTGGTACACGTTTGCCATAAACATCCAGATCAGTTGGATACCAAAGCTTCCAGCCTACATACTCACTTTCCCAGAAGGGCATATAGTGGCGGGCATAACTACCTGCGTTGGCAGCTGTAGTATGAGGGTTCCAACCGCGGTCATTATATCCTATATACAGATATAGGGTTTTTGTTTCAAGAGGTTTCATATCGGTTATGAAGAATAATTCATCCCAGATACCATCATGGTCAAGATCATCCAGCTGGTGAAACATCATCCTACCGTTTGATTCCTTCCTGACTTCATGATAACCAGCAGCAGCCATACGTTCTTTTGTCGGCTCCTCCCGCGGCTCACCCTCAGGATCAACTATTGTAACATCAAAATCCTGAAAATCATTGAATGAAAAAATATTGCGGCTAAGAGCAACAGGTATGTCTTTTCTTTCAATATCAAGGGTATTTGTCAGTTTGATCTCCATTCTTTTTACCGGAGTAAAAGTTCCCTGTGTGTACCATTTATTTTGAGCTTCAGTTTTAGTTATCAAAGTGATCTGAATGCAGATTATCAATATTAATGTTGTCCTTTTCATATCAATTTTTATGTAGAAATAGTAAACCAAATATTAATTCATTTTAAATCAAAAATCAAAATTTTAGCATGAGAATTTTTTATAAAAATATGGATATTTAGTCAAAGAGAATAGAATCTTATATGCAGTTTATTGTACTATATTTGCATTTGCCTCACATTTTCAAAGAAGAATAAATACTTAACTCCGATGAAACCAACATTTCTGGTTAAGCAAAGCAAGACAGGTGACAGTTCATTTATAGTTAAATACATTGATCTACCACATTTATATAAAGATTTCTTCTATCATAATGAATATGAGTTGCTTTACAATATCGAAAATAGTGGTACAAGGTGCATAGGAGATAATATCAGCAGATATGGGAATCACGATCTTGTGCTTGTGGGCCCCAATATTCCTCATTTCTGGCACAGCGACGAAAAATTTATTAAAGGGTATCCTGAAGTTGAATCAAAATCCATTGTAGTTCAGTTTGTTGAAGATTTTCTTGGAAATCCTTTTTTTAATCTCCCGGAAATAGCATCTATCAAAAATTTATTAAACCGGTCAACCCGTGGTGTTCAGATAAGAGGAGAGGAGGCTGTTTTTATAGGGAAGAAAATTATTCAGCTGACTAAGCTGACAGGTTGGAGACGCTTGTTATTACTGATTGAAATCCTGCATTTAATGAATGAAGCTAGTGATTATGTGCTTCTTGCAAGCAGTGGTTTTATTGAAACTCATAAAATAAGGAATGAAGAGAAGATCAGTCTGATATTCAATTCAATAGTCGCAAACAGCAGTCGTGATTTTACCCTTAAGGAAGCAGCAGCCCTTGCTAATATGAGCGTATCTGCTTTCTGCCGCTATTTTAAAAAGAATACTACAAAAACATTTTCCGTAGTGTTAAATGAGATCCGCATCGGATCGGCTTGCCGAAGCCTTATCTATACCGATGATTCAATATCCCAGATTGCTTATAAATCAGGATACCTGAATGTTCCGTACTTCAACCGGCAGTTTAAAAAGATAAAGGGGGTAACACCTCTTGATTACAGGCTGGAGAACAGGAGGAATATAGATGGATTGAGAGAGTAACTCGCTGAATTCAAGGTCCAAGGGTTTAAGGTTCAAGGTTGACTAACTGGCAACCAGCAACCAGCAACAAGCAAACCATCACAATCTTAGGTTAATTTTTTTCTTATATCAAAAGCCATCAGAACACCTCCGTGACGCTGATAGAGAATACCTTTATTGATCACCGGATGTGAAAAATGCTGATTTGTTCCTTTGGTTATTCTAAAAGAACTGACTTTCTGCATCTTACCCTGGCTATAAGCCAGAAGAGTCAGTTCACCTTTCTGATTATAATAATACAGCATGTTGTCAGCTGCGATGATTGCTCCACTTCCTATTCTAACTGAATCAGCTATGATGCCTGAATTTGCATTTATTGAACGCAAGTCAGTTTTTGCAGTTCCGCAGCCATACAGGTAATCACCTATTTTTACTATACCTCCCATAAAACTGTCAAAGTCGGGATTGCGCCAGCTTTGAGTAACTTTTGTACCGTCTTTCGAAAGGGTAAGCTTAACTCCGCAATTACCATCACCCGCTGCATAATAGATTGATCCATTGTCATATATGACTGTATTGCTATGAGTATCACCGCTGCCTAAGGTTCTCTTTTCCACAGGGAAGTTATCCTGTTCATGTGAAAATAATAATTTACCTGTCTCAACCTCAAGACCCATTAAATGGTAGGCAGAGAATGTGACTAGTATCTTTTTGTCCCCGTGTTCAATAAATTTGGGCGAATTATATCCCGATCGTTCTCCGAATCCTTTATTGGCCCAAATTATCTTACCTGTGAACCTATTCATTGCAACCACGTTGTAATCTTTTCCACCCGGAGTCCAGAATACCTTTTCCCCAACCACAAGAGGAGCTTCCGAATGTCCGTGCATTGGTACAATTCCCTTAAAATCCTTAATCAGATCTTTTGACCAGATGACCTTCCCGTTACCCCGGTCGACACAATAAAGGTTGCCTAATCCGGTACCGACATAAATATGTTCGCCTGCAATAGTTGGAGCTGATCTGGTCCCCGGGTGTGTTTTCACCCATTCTTTTCCCAAAGTGGTCTGCCATTGCTTCTGGCCTTTTAGATTATAACAGTATAGGATAGCCATAGATTCAATTTCTCCTGTAATAAAAAAATTCTGTTCAGTGAATACAGGTGATACAAAGCCATTTCCCAGGTTCTCAACTGACCACATCTCCTGAGGTCCTCCGGCTGGCCAGAGCTTGAGAAGGTTTGATTCCTGGTAGATCCCGGTGCGATCCTTGCCGCGCCATTCATAAATATTAATATCTTCTACTGAGGCCGTCCCGATAAAAGCTAGTGTGAAAAGAATAACAATATAATTCATGAATCCAGATTTTTTAAGCTTCTAAAGATAAGATATTGAAAATGTAAAAAACAATGCTGTTTGTAAATTGAAAACTACATGTTGCAACTTGAAATGCTTATTCCGTTACACGGCGTTACAGTATACGACATACGGAAGAAGGCCGAAACTTGCATGCGCTCTGTACCCTGCCTGGCAATCAACCAGCATCAGGGAACCAGCACCAAAACAAAATTAATGTGTTTATAAAATATTTACACCGTATTGTTTAATGCTTCATAAAACCATTAATTTAGATGATTCTAATACTTATTTGTAATGACAAGAAAAAGAGTATTTTACGGAGTCTTATCCCTCCTTGGCGCAGTGATTATTGTTGCAGTTGTCTATCTTAACTCGCTGCTTCCTATTATTACAGGCTATGCTGCGAAGAACCTTTGCTCTGCCGTATTTGTATCAGGCAGAAAACCTGCAGATGTTGAAATTGTCGATCTTAACTTCTCATTTATAAAATACAATAAAAATGAAGTTGATTATGATGGAAAGAGTGTTACAAGCCGTTTCCTGTGGGGAAAATCGAAAGCCATTTACAGGGAAGGCTTCGGCGCCACACTGGTTAGAGAAGTTTCAGAAGAAGACCTTCGTAAAATGCATTTTCCTGCCGGAACTAAGCCGGACTACCTGCAGGATACTATTGCATGGCCGCTTGGAGATATGCTTCCAGACACCTCTACAGGCATCAATATGCAAGTTTTAAGAAGTATTTCAAATGAGTTGATGTCCGACAGCGGTTACAATGGAAATGCATTTGCTTTTCTTGTGATTCATAAAGGAATTCCGGTTATGGAAGCATATAAGCTGCAATTTAATAAGGATACTAAGTTTCTTAGCTGGTCTATGGCCAAAAGCGTTATCAATGCACTTGTTGGAATAGAAGTGATGAAGGGAACAATTAACATCTCCAAACCGGCTGCAATTGAAGAATGGACAGGCACTGAAAAAAACGCCATAACACTTAATGACCTGATGCAGATGCAAAGCGGTCTGGAATGGAACGAGGACTATGGGAACAGATCGGATGTAACACTGATGCTTCATTGCCAACCTGATATGGGTCACTTTGCCTTTGAAAAACCACTTGAACATCCGGCAGGATCTCATTGGTATTATTCTTCAGGTACTACTAATATCGTAAGTAAACTGCTGCGTAATCAATTCAATAATGATTCCATATATTATTCATCTTTTTACACCGACCTGTTTAATAAGACAGGTATGGCCGATGTTGTTTTTGAGGTTGATCCGTCAGGAACAATTGTCGGTTCATCATATCTGTATGCAACAGCAAGGGATTATGCCCGTTTTGCATTGTTATACGATAATGACGGCGTTTTTAATGGTGAAAGGATACTACCAGAAGGCTGGGTTGATTACAGCAGAACTGCAACGATTGCAAGCAATGGAGCTTACGGCTCTTTCTGGTGGCTAAACAGGAGCAAGGCTATCCCATCTGCTCCGGAGGATATGTTTTATTGCGTAGGACATGATGGACAGCGAATATTCATTTTGCCAACCGAAGAGTTGATCGTCGTCGTGCTAGGGTACTCACCCACAAGCAATGGGGGTATGGATTTTGATGGTCTGTTGAAAGATATTCTCAGTGCCCTATAGAACACTTTATCAAAACATTAATTAATTGTAATATTTATTATATCTATGGGTTTTTATGAGCGCAGATGAAGGTTTGAAAAGGGAAATTGGCGTGTGGGGATTAACAGCAAATTCCATAAATATAATAATCGGGGCAGGCATATTTATCCTTCCGGCAATAATTGCTGAGCGGCTTGGCACGGGAAGCATCTGGGCATATCTGGTATGCGGAATGATGATGATTCTGATCATGCTCTGCTTCGCCGAGGTAGGTACGATGATCATACGGACAGGTGGAGCTTATTCATATATTGAAGATGCTTTCGGGAAGTATGCCGGTTTCCTTACCACAAACATATTCATTTTTGGTGCTGCGATCATGGCGAATGCTGCAGTTGCGAATGGGTTGGCTGATACCATCGCATATTTCATTCCTGCTTTTAAACTACAGATTGTAAGAGTAATATTCTTTGCTTTGATGTTCGGTGGTTTTGCATACCTGAATGTGATAGGAATAAGACAGGCTATAGCATTGGTGAAGTTTACCACAATAGCCAAACTGACTCCCATTGTTATGATTGCTTTACTAGGCTGGTTTTTTGTTTCCCCTGAAAATTTAACCCGGGCAGCCGGAAATTCCGCACCTGATCTGGGGGAAATGTCATTGATCCTTATCTTTGCATTCGTAGGAGCAGAAACTGCGTTAAACGTAAGCGGGGAGATTAAGAATCCCGGAAGAACAATCCCCAGGGGCATTATGCTGAGCATGCTGGTCGTGGTTGTTCTTTATATACTTATTCAGTTGACAGTGCAAGGTATTCTCGGACAATCAATGAACCTCTATAACGACGCTCCGCTCGCTGAGGCTGCAAGAAGAATGATCGGTCCGGCCGGAGCATCAATAGTAATCGTGGGAGCCCTGTTTTCAATGTTTGGAAATATCAGCGGAATGGTTCTTAACATGCCAAGGGTCTTGTTCGCCGCATCGAGGGATAATGTTCTTCCACCAAAAGCCCTGTCAAATATACACCCACGGTTCTCAACACCCCATATTTCAATAATAAGCTATGCAGCACTCGGATTCATATTCGCATCAATAGGGGAGTTCAAGCAACTGGCCATTCTATCAAGTGCCTCATATCTGCTTATCTATCTTGGAGTAGTCCTTTCGGTGATTAAATTCAGGATCACAAAGCAAAACCAAACAGGTTCGTATGTTGTTCCGGGAGGGTTTATTATACCGGCAATTTCAATATTATCGATACTCTGGCTGTTGTCAAATATTCCTTTTAATGAACTCAGGGCAATGATAATCTTTGTGTCGCTTCTTACAGTTATATACTTTGTAATTAAACTGTTAAAGAAGAAGGACTTAGAGACTTAGTGACTTATTGACGCATAAAGGTTCCCCTCCCCTGAGAGCCTGCCGTTTGCGGGGGGCCAGGGTTGGTTTAAGGAGAAGAAATAGACTACTAATAAACAATAACAATTAAATATCCGAATGATAGATTTTACACAGATCACACTTGAAGGAATTTTCATTCATCAGGTGGGCAACAAGCTGAAAGATGAGGGATTAAAGATATCCGGCGATGACATTTCATTTGCCGGTGATGATACGAAGAGTTACTTATTGAAATACTTTATTTCCCCTTTTAATAATAATGAAGTCTATAATTTTACTCATCCGTCAGAGCTGGGCTTAAATGAGATTTACGTCTTCGTAAAAAGGCTTTTTGCTTCTCCGCAAGCGCTGTATCAAACCTCAGTTGAGATCTCAAAACATTTATATGAAAATTCCAATCACCCGAAAATCAACGGAGGTGAACTATGCATCTGTTATTTTAAGGATTGCTTTATTGATGGTGTGGTAGCTGATACAATTGGTTTCTTTAAATCGGAAAGCAAGGATGTTTTTCTGAAGTTTGATTCGGAGAGTAATAATTACCTGATAAAACATGAGAGTGGAATAAATGTAAACAAACTGGATAAGGGATGCCTGATAATCAATGTTGAAGAAGAAGCTGGTTATAAAGTCTGTATAATCGATTCAAATAAATCCAATGACACCCGGTACTGGAAAAATGATTTTTTAAATATTAAACCTGCTTCAGACAATTATCAGCATACTAAAGCTTATTTATCACTCACAAAAGAATTTGTTACTAAAGGACTTCCGGAAGATTTTCAGATAAGCAAAGCCGATCAGATTGATTTACTAAACCGTTCTGTGAAATATTTCAAGTCAAATGAAAGTTTTAATAAAAATGATTTTGAAAATGAAACTTTTCAGGATGAAGAAGTGAAGAAGTCATTTCAAAAATATGATTCAGCATTCAGAGAGACGAATGATGCTGACCTCATGGATAATTTCAATATATCTCAGCAGGCTGTAAAAAATCAGGCCAGGGTATTTAAGAGTGTTTTGAAGCTTGATAAAAACTTTCACGTTTATATTCATGGTGATCGTGAGCTTATAGAACAGGGTACTGAAGAGGATGGCAGGAAGTATTATAAGCTTTATTTCAGGGAAGAAAGTTGATTAAGCTCGTTCCGGCTTCGCTCAACAAGCGGTCGTTGCTCACTGAGCGAAGTCGAAGTGAGCAAGTCGAAGTGAGCAAACAGGAAAGATGAAAAAAGAATTGTTTCTCAGAGAATTGAACAATTATAATCCAATTGATGAAACAGAAAAAAAACATCATATGGAAATGCTCTCCTTCTGCAGGAAGTATGATGATATTATTTCCCGGTCAAACCGTACTATTTACAGATTTATTATCTTTGCACCTATGAAGATGTTTTGTTTCATAATGTCAATGTATGTTCTGTTGCTTACAGCAGTACCCTGCTATTCAGAAAGTAATTGCAATGACAAAATAAGCACAGAACAGACTGGCAGCCAACCACATGACGACAGAGACAACGACTGTAGCTACTGCTCACCATTTTTTGCCTGTGGCACTTGTACAGGAACAGATATATCAGGATCGGGAGTTGACTTCATAAATATTTTTTTATCTGAAGTCACATTGATTCCGATATATAAATCTCAATATTTATCCTTCTTTTTTGATACTATCTGGCAACCACCTAAATTAAGTGTACAATTTATAGAGGTTCTCTAATTTTTCTCAACGGTGATCACCGCTGGTTATCCTTTTATGCCACAGCTTAATTTTATGCAAAATGAAAAAATTCTTATTGTCACTACTGGCAATCATATATACATCCACTGCTTTCGGGCAAAATACATATAAAGCCATTGTCCGGGACAGCGAAACAAAAGAATTCCTGATCGGTACAACTGCAATTGTAAAAGGTACAACTACTGGTGCAATTGCAGATCAGAGCGGTATTATTGAAATCAAAAACATTCCTGATGGCAAATATATCCTCATTTTCCGTTACATTGGTTATGAGGAAAAAACAGTAGAATATGAGTTCCCTTTACTGCAAATAGGGCTTTTGGAGATACTGCTTTCGGTTGACAAAGGCGAAGAACTGGAAGAGGTAGTTATTTCTTCAACACGTACCAGCAGAACCATAGATAACATACCTACAAGAACTGAAGCTATTTCGGGGGAAGAAATGGAAGAAAAAGGTAATATGAAACCCGGTGATATCCGTATGATGCTGAATGAAAGCACAGGTATTCAAACGCAACAGACATCTGCGACTTCCTATAATTCAAGTATCCGCATCCAGGGTCTTGACGGGAAATACACTCAGATCCTTCGCGATGGATTGCCAATATATGCAGGCTTTTCCGGCGGTTTAAGCCTGTTACAGATTGTTCCTCTTGATTTAAAACAGGTTGAAGTCATTAAGGGTGCTTCATCAACTCTCTACGGTGGAGGGGCAATTGCAGGATTAGTAAATCTTATCTCCAAAACACCGGAAGAAGAAAGAGAATTAAGTTTCCTGCTTAACGGGACATCTGCATCGGGACTCGATGCAAGTGGCTTTTTTTCGCAGAGATTCGAAAGAGCAGGCATAACAATTTTTTCTTCATATAATTCTGGAACGGCTTATGACCCTTCAGGAATTGGCTTTACTGCTATTCCGAAGTACACCAGGTATACTGTAAATCCAAAATTGTTTATTTATCTCAATGATAAAACAACACTCAATATTGGTATAAATAGCACTATTGAGGATCGTATAGGCGGAGATATTGAATATATTGAAGGAAAAGGAGATAGCATTCATTCATATTTTGAAAAGAATAAAACAAAGCGCTTCAGCACACAGTCAGGGTTTGACCATAAAATAAATAATAGCTCAAAATTATCGTTTAAAAATAGCGTGAGTTACTATGACAGGACTATTGAAATACCTACTTACAAATTTGCAGGAGTTCAATTGTCCTCATTCAGCGAAGCTACTCTTAGCAAAAAAAGTGAAAGAACTGAATGGATAACCGGATTAAACCTTTGGACAGATAAATTCAGTCAGACCGATCTCTCTTCATCAGCAGTTGTTGATTATTACCACATGACCCTTGGTGCATTTATTCAGAATACATGGAATGCAACTGATAATTTTGTGATAGAAACAGGCCTGCGCAGTGATTATCAGAACGAATACGGCTTTTTTGCGTTACCCAGGATATCTGCACTTTTAAAGATAAATAAGAAATTATCGGCCCGGCTCGGAGGTGGCTTAGGGTATATGACCCCCACAATTTTTACAGAAGATGCTGAAAGAATACAGTTTAGAAATGTTTTGCCGGTTAATGTTACAAAAACAAAGGCTGAGCAATCAATAGGGGGGAACTTTGATATCAATTATAAAACACCTCTTTCTGACAATTCCTTTTTAAGTATAAATGCTCTCTTATTTTATACACAAATAAAAAATCCGCTGGTTCTTCTTTCTGATTCTTCAGGATTATACGAGTTTCTGCAAGCGGAAGGTTTTACAGATACAAAAGGAATTGAGACTAACATAAAACTGACTTATGGCAATTTAAAGCTTTTCATTGGGTATACGCTTGCAGATGTAAAACAGCATCACAATGGAGTAACTGATACATATCCATTGGTTCCAAAAAACAGGCTGAATAATGTTCTGATGTATGAAATTGAAGACAAATTAAAGATAGGCCTGGAGGCGTACTATTTTAGTCCTCAAAAATTAAACGACGGATCAACAGGAAAAGCATACTGGCTTTGTGGAATGATGGCAGAGAAATTATGGGAGCGATTCTCAGTTTTCGTAAATTTTGAAAACATCTTCAATACAAAACAAACAAGGTTCGACACCATTTATACAGGAACAATGACAAACCCGGTATTCAGAGACATCTATGCCCCGGTTGACGGTTTCGTGGTTAACGGTGGAATTAAGTTAAAATTTTAAGGTATAGCGACTCTTACGATTTTTAAAAGTAATCATCACAATCTTATAAGTTTTATTGAAATTTATATTTCTTTATATTCCGGGCATTATTGAAAAAATAATAAAATTGAACATTCAAAAATCGTTATCAGATTTACAGACAATACAGACGACGACTTCAGAAGTTTAGTCATTCAACTAGATAAAGGGCTCTACGAAAGATCCCAGAACGGACAGGCACAGTATGAAAAATATAACAGGCTTGAATTAATTAACACTGTTGTTGTTGCATATGATAATGATCAGCCTGTAGGATGCGGGGCTTACAAGGTATACGACGACAAGACAGTTGAGATAAAAAGAATGTTCGTCGCCGGGAGTCATCGGGCAAGGGGTATTTCAATGACTTAAGCTTTCGTTTTATGTCAACTTCCAATTAAAAAAGGAGCTTGAATAAAATTCAAAACTCCTTTTAATTCGGATGGTCGGCTCGGAGGGGATCGAACCCTCGACCCCATGATTAAGAGTCACGTGCTCTACCAGCTGAGCTACGAACCGATACTTTTGCAAAGTAAACTAATAGAATACTCTTCGGCAAGCAATCCTGATTTATTTATTACATATTATTGATCTGCCGGAAAACTACGAACAACATCGAAATGTGGCCCTGGCAGGAAATTTAACTTCTTAAGCACTATATTCACATAAATGTGTAAATTTCAGAAAGAAAACTGGATTACTATAATGAATTCTGAATATCAATTGAAGTATTACAGGCGGAAACCACACATAATAAAACTCACACAACTGAATTCATGTTTAATAAATTATTAATCACCTCATTAGGAGTCATGCCAGTGTTAACGGGCTGCGTACAACCGGACCAGAAAAAAACTGATATGCCAAATTTTATTTTTATCCTGGTTGATGATATGGGATGGAAAGATGTCGGCTTCATGGGCAGTAAGTTTTATGAGACTCCAAACATTGACAAACTATCACGGGAAGGAATGGTATTTACTAATGCATATGCTGCCTGTCCTGTCTCATCACCTACCAGGTCATCTCTTCTGACCGGAAAATACCCTGTTAATACAGGGGTCACCGACTGGATACCCGGCAGACAGGCATCAAAATCGGGACTTCCCGAAGACAACCTGTTATCGCTTCCCTTTAAACTACAGCTCGACCTTGAAGAAATTACAATTTCAGAGATCCTGAAAGACAATGGTTATTCAACTATGATTTCCGGAAAATGGCATTTGGGTGAAGATTCACTATTCTGGCCTGAAAGCCAGGGGTTTGATACTAATAAAGGAGGTTATAATAAAGGCGCTCCGGATAAAAGTAATAAATCAAACGGTTATTTTTCACCTTACGGAAACCCTCGATTGAAAGACGGTCCTGTTGGTGAATATCTTACTGATCGTCAGACACAAGAGGTTATAAATTTTATTGAAGAATACCATGACAATCCCTTTTTTGTATATCTTCCATATTATGCCGTCCACAATCCAATGCAGGCAAAAGATGAACATGTAAAGTATTTCAGGGAAAAAGCTGCTTCGATGAATATTACAGATACCCTGCAGTTTACACAGGAAAATGAATGGATTAAAACAGCACCTCAGGGTGATTTTAAGGAAAGAAATGTTCAAAGTTCTGCCGTCTACGCTTCAATGATTTACAGTATGGATGAAAACATCGGGAGGCTCCTTGAAAAACTTCAGAAGCTGGATCTTGACCAGAACACAATTATCATTTTTACATCTGATAATGGCGGTCTTTCTACTGCTGAAGGGTCTCCCACTACCAATAATCCATTGCGTGCCGGAAAGGGATGGCTTTATGAAGGTGGGATAAGGGTTCCCCTGATAATTAAGGCTCCGGGGTTTTTAAAAGAAGCCGGTATAAGAGATGTCCCGGTGTCAACTATTGACTTTTTCCCAACCATTCTTGATATAATTAATTCTGACATTGAAGACCTTAAAATTGATGGTATAAGCCTTCTGCCATTGCTGAATTCCAATACGAAAACGGACAGGCCTTTGTTCTGGCATTATCCGCATTATTCAAACCAGGGAGGCGACCCTGGCAGCGCTGTCAGATCAGGAGATTTTAAGCTTATTGATAATTTTGAAACAGGCATGCTGGAGTTGTATGATCTGAAGAATGATATTTCAGAATCTATTGATATTTCAGAAAAAAATCAGGAGAAAGTCAGGGAGCTGTATGACATTCTGAACGACTGGAGAATAAAAAACGGTGCAAAAATGATGGATGCAAATCCAAATGCCAAATTTCATATACCGGGTAACATGCTCAAAGCGAATTAGCTGGATATCTGAACCGACACGGACTTAAATAAGTGATATTTTTTCAGGAAATAGATTGAATTTCTATCAACTTTTCATTATAAAAAATGTTATTCAGCAGAAACAACCATTAATATCATGAAAGCTGAATGGCCGGAACTTTCCTATACCGATGCAAAAGATACCTATGAAACGTTGCATCTGTTCACCCAGATAATCGGGAAGATAAAGCTGGATAAACTTCCCTGGATCAATCACTCATGGCATGTGACCCTGCTGGTTACAACTTCAGGTTTGACAGTTACAGACCTGCCGGATAAAAATAAAAATTTCAGGATAGATTTTGATTTTATCCAGCATAAGCTCATTATTAAAACAAGTGATGGAGATATCCGACAGATTGATCTGCCGGGAATCTCAGTTGCCGGATTCTACGCAAATGTCTTAAATGCGCTTAATCAGCTGGATATTGAGGTAAAAATCAATACAACTCCTAACGAAATAGAGCACCCGATTCCATTCAATAAGGATAATCTTCATGGAACATATATCCCTAAACATGTTGAAAACCTGCACAATGCATTACTTAAAATGAATAATACTTTCACTGAATTTCGATCGGGGTTCATTGGAAAATGCAGCCCGGTGCATTTCTTCTGTGGAAGCTTTGATCTTGCAGTTACCCGCTTTTCAGGACGGGAAGCACCAAAACATCCGGGTGGTGTTCCTCATCTGCCTGACCGGGTAGCAGTTGAAGCATATTCTCATGAGTTATCGAGCGCGGGCTTCTGGCCCGGAAGTGATCCCGTCCCATTTGCTGCATTCTATAGCTATGCTTACCCGGAGCCTGAAGATTACAGATATGCAAATATATTACCGGCAGAGGCGTACTACGATAGTAATATGCATGAATTTATCCTGCCATATGAAGCTGTACAAAAAGAATCCGACCCTTCACATATACTCCTCGATTTTCTTCAAAGCACCTATGATGCAGCCGCTGAGTCAGGAAAGTGGGACAGAAAATCCCTCGAAAGAAAACTGGTTTTTGGTTAAAGACAAATATGGTTCCAGGGTCATTAAAACAAAAATAGTCCACGAAAGTTATAAGGTAATCATCAATTCAATTCTTCTGATGAAAACAAGATGAATTGAGAAGTTAATATCTTGAATCATGGCATTTTACCAGCTTTATAAAACAAAATTGATTTCTGCAACACTTGAAGAAGTATGGAATTTCATAGCTTCTCCAAAAAACCTGAGAGAGATAACCCCTGAATATATGGGTTTCGAGATTACTTCAAAAAACCTCCCTGAAAAAATGTACCCTGGAATGATAATAAGCTATACGGTGAAACCTCTGTTAGGCCTGAAAATGATATGGGTTACAGAAATAACACACGTTGTGGAAATGAAATATTTCATTGATTATCAGAGATTTGGACCATATTCGTTCTGGCATCACCAGCATTTCATTGAACCTGCCGGTAAAAAAGTCCTTATGACAGACATTGTTTCATATTCACCACCTCTTGGTTTCATTGGCAGTATTGCAAACAGTATGTTTATAAAGAAACAATTGGATGCTATTTTCAATTACCGTGAACAAAAAATGGAGAATTACTTCTACTTAGATCAATCATCAAATAAATGATACCAATGTCAATACTTAAATTCCAATTCTTTAACCACCACTGGAGATTATCCTGAATAGAGTAGGGGACAGATAATCTTCCTACCGTTATAGATAATTATTATCTTTATAAAAAAGACTGAATGAAAAGCCTTAAAATTTTTTTAATACTTTTTCTAACAACAAATGCTTATGGGCAAACAGATTCCATTGAAAAAAAAGTCATTTATAATGAAATGATTTCCGGAAAGATTGAAAAACCTGAATTCTCCAGGATTTGGACCAGATGGAATGAGATTATTAAAGAAATAAAAACCTATCCCGATCTGCCATTAGACCAATATGGTCATATCCATTATTCATTACTTAAAGAATATTCGCATTTTAATCAGGGAATGCTTTTTAACAAGTCTCTTGAATGGTTAACCATAAGATATAATCTGATACCTTCTTACTTATATTCCAATCAATCAGACGGAAAAATAGTTTTCAGAAACAGCGTGGATCTTAATACAGGTAACAGTTGTACCTATGCCTGTATAATTTCTGTTAAAGATGGGAAAATCCTGACAGAATTTATTAATATCGGCTACCAGACGTACTATGAGGGTCATTATTCTGACAATGAATGGGTTCCTGAGCGTACTGTAAATTTTGGGATCGAGCAGGTTTATCCCGTAGTCTTGAAAAGGCCCGCAGAATGGAATGTAAACCTAAGATTGCTTCGTGCAACAAATGAGATGTTTGATAATGAGGTAAATAACCTTAGAGAATACATAATAAATGCCGATCAGGAATGGTAATTTGTCTCATTTTTATGTAATATTTATATGCATCTGAACCATGTTGCCTTATGGACAAATAATCCGGAACGACTAAAAGAGTTTTATACAAAATTCTTTGGATGCAAATCATCGGACCGGTATGTGAATCATCAAAAAGGATTTTCCTCATATTTTATAACTTTTGAAGGTGGACCAAGGTTAGAAATAATGAGTCGTTCCGATATTACTGAAATTCAGGACAAAGAAAGAATTGGTTTTGCACATATAGCAATTGGTGTTGGAACAATTGACGATGTGAATAACCTGACAGAAGAATTTAAGAAAGCCGGAATTATTGTATCTGGTAATCCACGGCTAACTGGTGACGGATGTTATGAAAGTGTTATTCTTGATCCGGACAATAACAGAATAGAGCTGATAGCTGATCTTTGACCAGGTATTAACCTTGACTTCAATAGTCTGAATTTCTTATACATACGATGTTTCAGAAAGCCTATAATTAATATTATGTCAAATAGAATATAACCAGGTTCACGAACTACTCAAAATAAAAAGTACCCTATACCCCCTTGTTTTATCGGAAATAAAAAAAAGGCTGCCATTTGAAGGCAGCCTCTACTATTCAAAATATTTCTGTTACTTCTGCTCAAGTGCATCAAGTTTTGCTTTAACAGCATCATATTTTTCTGTCATACGAAGTCTGTAATATAATTCTTTCAGACTCTGCATTGCATAAACATCATCAGATTTAAGCTCATACGCTCTTTCCATATAAGGAAGTGCTTTTGTGTAAACGATATTGGCTTCGTCAGTGGCTGCCGTATATTTTTTTACATCCATAATATCATTGGCCTTTAAAAACATATCAGCAGCTTTATTAATGTATGCTACTCCGAGTGCGTATTGATTATCATAAAAGTCATTCTTTATTTCAACTGATTTGGAGAGTTCTGATATTGCTTCGTCAAATTTATTCTGATTCAAGAACATAATCCCTGCTGCATAATACAAACTGTAGTTATTTGGATCATCTTTTTTTGCCATTTCAATATATTTCAAAGCATCATCATTTTTACCGCTCTTCAGGTAAAGGTCGATGAGCTGTAGTGTTATTGTTTTATCTTCAGGAAATACATTGGTAAGGTTCATTAAAACAGACTCTGCTTTGGTTGTATCACCCATGCCAAGGTAGCTTTCATAAATCTGGTAGTATGGAGTGATGCCCTGATATTTCATCTCAGCGCATTTTTCAAAATAGCCGATAGCTTTTTCATATTTCCCAGAATTAACTCCAGCAAGACCGGCATTGTAATACATACCTGTATCAATAGCTCCGGCAAATTTATCACTCTCAGTGATGGCGATCTGGGTTTCAAATGATTTCAGAGCTCCTTCATAATCCTTCGCTTCAAACTGGGCGCTACCTTGGTTAAATAAGTTGATAGCCAGAGAGTTATATACCATATTTGTAATTATCCTCTTTTTAGTTGAACCTTTTGGATCGAGCTCAATTGCTTTTTCGTATGCAGCGTAAGCTTCGCCAAGTGGATCTGTATAAAAAGATTTGAATTTGGGATTCTCAGATTCATAAGATGCCTGGGCAAGTTTACCCTTTGCAAAATATGTATTGAACCAGTCTTTAGTCTTCTCATCAACTAATGCTGCATCAATTGCTTCTTTTGCTTTATCAAGAACCCCCTGATCGATAAGACTCAGAGCACTGGTTACCTTACCCTTTTGGGCCATAGCTCCCAGCGACATACTAACAATTGCTATCAACAGAAAAACTTTTTTCATGATTATAATTTTAATTTTTGTCTTTATTAATTTTGCTTCAAATTTATAACTTTAGTTACTAATCATCAAATTCTTTGCCAATTTCGTTTGAATTAATAGAATTATCTTCATTGATGTCCTTTATCGCACTCTCATCTTCCTCACTTACAAGCACACAGGCTACAGATGCAATGATATCATTTTCCCTGAGATTTATTAATCTGACACCCTGAGTTGCTCTTCCCATTACCCGCAATGCTGACACAGGACTTCTTAATATATTGCCATTTTGTGTTATTATCATCAAATCGTGATTATCAGTAACGTCTTTTAGAGCTATTAGAGAGCCGGTTTTCTCAGTAACATTGATGGTCTTTACTCCTTTACCGCCTCTGTTGGTAACCCTGTAACCATCAATATCTGAACGTTTTCCATATCCCTTTTCTGACACCACCAGAACATCCTTTTCTTTATTCTCAATTGTAATCATGCCAACCACAAAATCAGTTACTTCACTGGCAAGCCTTATTCCTCTTACTCCTGAAGCAGTTCTACCCATAGGTCTGACTTTTTCTTCCGCGAAACGTATTGAACGGCCTGATTTTACGGCTAACATGATTTCATGTTTCCCGTTAGTCAATCTTGCTTCGAGAAGTTCATCATCCTCCCTTACAGTGATTGCATTTACGCCATTTAACCTTGGTCTTGAATATGCTTCCAGTGAAGTCTTTTTAATTATCCCCTTTGTAGTGCATAAAACGATGAAATTTGAATTTATATATTCTTCATCATTCAGACTTTTGACATTTATAAATGCCCGTACCTTATCATCAGGTTCAATATTGATCATATTTTGCATTGCCCTGCCCTTTGATGTACGCGAACCCTCAGGAATGCTGTAAACTTTAAGCCAGTACACTTTTCCCTTGCTTGTAAAGAAAAGCATGTTATTATGCATGGTGGCTATATACAGATGTTCTATGAAGTCCTCATCCCTTGTAGCTCCACCCTTAGCTCCTGTCCCACCCCGGTTTTGCCTTCTGAATTCAGTTAGTGGTGTCCTTTTTATATATCCCATGTGAGAAATGGTTATTACCATCTCATCGTCAGCGTAAAAGTCTTCAGGATTGAATTCCTCTGCATTCCTTATTATTGCTGTTCTTCTTTCATCTCCGTATTTTTCCTTAACTTCCAGAAGTTCGTCCTTAATGATCTTCATCTGAAGGTCTTCATTGGCAAGCACGCTTCTCAGATATTCAATAAGATCCATAACTTCTTTATATTCAGCTCTCAGCTTGTCCTGTTCAAGACCTGTAAGCTGGCGAAGCCGCATTTCAACAATAGCTCTTGACTGTATATCGGAAAGGCCAAAACGTTCCATAAGGCTTTCCCGCGCAATGTCAGGAGTTTTCGATGATCTGATGATTGCGATTACTTCATCAATATTATCGCTTGCAATAATCAGACCCTCAAGAATATGAGCGCGTTTCTCAGCCTGATCGAGATCAAATTTTGTTCTCCTTATAACTACTTCGTGACGGTGTTTTACAAAGTAATTTATAAGATCTTTAGTATTAAGTGTTTTAGGTCTGCCTTTTACAAGGGCAATGTTATTTACACTGAATGAAGTCTGAAGCGATGAATATTTATAGAGATGATTAAGAATAACATTTGCACTAGCATCTTTCTTGAGGATTATCACAACCCTCATACCATTACGGTCCGATTCATCATTTATATAGGATATGCCCTCAAGTTTCTTCTCATTGATCAGGTCAGCGATCTTTCGTATCATCTCTGCCTTATTAACCATGTAAGGTATCTCGGTTACAATTATGCATTCCCTTCCTGTCGCGGTTAGTTCAATCTCGGTTTTTGCCCTTACCACTATTCTGCCTCTTCCTGTTTCGCATGCATCCCTTATTCCCTGCTCGCCATAAATTATTCCACCAGTAGGAAAATCCGGTCCCTTGACATGTTGAAGAATTTCTTCTGTTGTAATTTCATTATTATCGATATAGGCTATTGTAGCATCAATTATTTCAGAGAGATTGTGGGGAGGCATATTTGTGGCCATCCCTACAGCAATCCCAGAAGCACCGTTTACCAGGAGATTTGGAATTCTTGTTGGCAGAACAACCGGTTCAGTTAATGAATCATCGAAGTTTGGTTGAAAATCAACGGTGTCCTTATCGATATCAGCAAGCGTTTCTTCTGCTATTTTCTTTAATCTGGCCTCAGTATACCTCATGGCTGCTGGGCTATCACCGTCGACCGATCCGAAGTTACCCTGACCGTCAACCAATGGGTATCTCAGCGACCACTCCTGAGCCATTCTAACCATTGCTTCATACACCGAAGAGTCACCATGCGGGTGAAATTTACCCAACACTTCTCCTACTATTCTTGCCGATTTCTTATGAGGTTTATTTGAATATACTCCCAGCTCTGACATTCCAAAAAGAACCCTGCGATGAACTGGTTTTAAACCATCCCTTACATCGGGTAAAGCCCTTGACACAATTACTGACATTGAATAGTCGATGTAAGCCGACTTCATCTCCTCCTCGATATTGACCTTTATGATCCTCTCTCTATCTGACATAACAGATTATTAATTAAACATATACAAAATCAAATCCTAATTCGGAAATTGATTTACGAAAGTAACAAAATTTTGGCACCATTGACCTAATCAATTAGGTAATTTTTAACAATTAATGTTCATAATTGGGCACGATAATTGACAATATATGTTTCGGATGATATAACTTTGTATTTTTTAGATAATTCAAGTTTTGTCGGAAATGTCTGACATATTGTCTGATAAAATAATATTGATTAACGACATTCAAAATATGGATTCACAATTTTCTCAAAGAGTAAAAGATATTCTTAGCTACAGTAAGGAAGAAGCTATACGATTGGGTAACAGTCATATAAGCCCCGAGCATCTGTTCCTGGGAATACTTCGGGATGGAGAAGGTGTTGCCGTTGAAATCCTGATAAATCAGGGTATTGACCTTTTAGTATTAAAAGGATCCCTGGAAAAAAGTATAAAAGTTGAAACACCGGTCCCTGTGGCCAGTCATGAAATAATTCCTTTGTTAAGAAGTACTGAAAGGATTCTGAAGCTGGTTTATCTTGAAGCTAAAGCATTAAAAAGCCCCAGTATTGAGTCTGAACACCTTCTGCTTGCAATTCTTAAGGATGAAAATGCTCTTGTAACCCGGTTCCTTACTGAGCTTGATGTTAACTACCAGACAGTTAAGCGTTTGGTAGAAGCAGAATCCCCATCAGCCAAAGCCGATTATCCGAGAGATGAAGATGATGAAGGTCAAAGTTTCGGTGGTTCAGGAAAAGGCCAGCCTATACCCCCGCCCTCACCAAAAGTCTCATCTGACACACCTGTTCTTGACAATTTCGGCATTGACCTGACCAAGGCTGCCGAAGAAGGACGTCTTGATCCTGTAGTTGGAAGGGAAAGGGAAATCGAAAGACTTGCACAGATCCTTTCCAGACGGAAAAAGAATAATCCGGTGCTTATCGGCGAACCCGGAGTAGGTAAATCAGCTATTGCCGAAGGTTTGGCACTTCGTATTATTAAAAAGAATGTATCAAGAGTACTCTTTAACAAGAGGGTTGTTGCGCTCGACCTTGCTTCTATTGTTGCCGGAACAAAATACCGGGGTCAGTTTGAAGAAAGAATGAAAGCAATTCTTAACGAATTGTCAAAAAATGACAATATTATATTGTTCATCGATGAGATACACACTATTGTTGGTGCCGGCGGAGCTACAGGTTCCCTTGATGCAGCAAATATGCTTAAACCTGCATTGGCAAGGGGAGAGATTCAGTGCATTGGTGCAACAACACTCGACGAATACCGTCAGCATATTGAAAAAGACGGAGCTCTTGAAAGAAGGTTCCAGAAAGTTATTGTTGAGCCAACCTCAATTGAAGAAACCATACATATCCTTCACAATATAAAGGAGAGGTATGAGGAACATCATAATGTAATGTACACTGATGCAGCTATTAATGCTTGTGTTACACTTACAAACCGCTATATTTCAGACAGACACCTTCCTGACAAGGCGATTGATGCGCTGGATGAATCCGGCTCAAGGGTCCATATTTCAAATATAGTGGTTCCTGAGAAAATCCTTACCCTCGAAAAACAGCTTGAGGATACAAAAAAGGAAAAGATGCTGGCAGTAAAGAATCAGAATTTTGAAAAAGCGGCCAGTTTCCGCGATCGCGAGAAAGATCTTCTTGATCTGATCGACCTAGAGAAGAAAAAGTGGGAAAAGGAACTTGCCATCAACCGCGAAACCGTTGATGAAGAAAAGGTTGCCGAAGTTGTCGCCATGATGACAGGAGTGCCTGTACAAAGAATTGCCCAGACTGAAGGAACCCGGTTGTTACAGATGGCAGATGAACTCAAAGGAAGCGTAGTCGGTCAGGAAGAAGCTATTCTGAAGGTTGTTAAGTCAATTCAAAGAAATAGGGCCGGCCTGAAAGACCCCAATAAACCAATCGGTACTTTCATTTTCTTAGGCCCAACCGGTGTAGGTAAAACACAGTTAGCCAAAGTGCTTGCAAAATTTCTTTTCGACACGACCGATAACCTGGTAAGAATCGACATGAGCGAATATATGGAGAAATTCTCCATATCACGGCTTGTAGGTGCTCCTCCCGGATATGTAGGTTATGAAGAAGGAGGTCAGCTTACAGAAAAGGTAAGAAGAAAACCTTACTCTGTTGTGCTTCTGGATGAGATTGAAAAAGCACACCCTGATGTATTCCATATAATGCTGCAAGTTCTTGACGAAGGTCAGCTGACAGATAGTCTTGGTCGCCGGGTTGATTTCAGGAATACTATTGTCATCCTTACTTCAAATATAGGAACCAGGCAGATTGCTGAATTCGGACATGGTATCGGATTTGACACAACAGCAAAAAAAGCCTCACGCGATGAACATACCAAAAGTATACTTCAGAAAGCACTCCAGAAAACATTTGCTCCCGAGTTCCTTAACAGGATTGACGATGTTATTATGTTCAATTCACTAAGTAAAGAGGACATTAATAAGATTATTGATCTGGAGCTGAAAGGACTTTATGCAAGAGTCAATTCCCTTGGTTTTCAGCTTAAGATAGCCGGTGCCGCCAAAGACTTCATTGCTGAGAGAGGTTTTGATGCAAATTTTGGAGCAAGACCTCTTAAAAGGGCTATTCAAAAATATCTCGAAGATCCTATGGCTGAAATTCTTATAAAAGCAAATATAGCTGAGGGAGATACCATTTATGTGGGATTTAACTCAACTAAATCTGAAATTAAGATAAAGCTGAAAAAATCTAAAGACGTGAACGGTACAATTTCTGAACCTGATCAGGAAACTGATACCGAACAGGAATCAGAAGCTGAAACTGCTGACTAAAGATTTAAATAACGTAAAAAAGGCTGCCTTATCGGTGTAGATATTTGACTTCGTCGAGCCCTTCGGGGTTGCGACTCTGTCGCTTAAGTTTAAATTTTACCGGACAACAATGATTTATAATTTGGATCTCATACCGGCTTTCCAAATAAATCAAACTCAGTAGATTCAGTAATCAGGGTCTGGTAGAATTTACCGGTTTGAAGCTCAGTTTCTGAAGTGATCAGTATTTCCTGATCAACTTCGGGACTGTCATATTCACTCCTGCCAATATAATACTCTCCCTCCCTCCTGTCGATTATCACTTTGACGATTTTACCGATCATCAATTCATTTAATTGGGCTGAAATATCCTGCTGAATAGTCATTAATTCCGAAACCCTGGAATCTTTCTCTTCATCAGGTACATCATCTTCATAATTACTAAAAGAAAAAGTATCCTCTTCATGTGAATATGCAAAAACACCCATTCTGTTGAATCTGAATGATGATACATAATCCCTTAGCTCATTATAATCCTCAATAGTTTCACCCGGATGGCCCGCTATAAGTGTTGTTCTTATAACTGCATCAGGCAGCTCATTACGAAGACGATTGAGTATGCTTTCAGTTTCCATTTTCGTATGAGACCTTTTCATCAATCTCAGCATTTTATCTGAAATATGTTGAATAGGAATATCAATGTAACGGCATACACGGGAGTTATCCTTCATAATTCCGATCAACTCCACAGGAAAATTGGCAGGGTACAGATAATGCAGCCTTATCCATTCAAATGTTTTGATCTTCAGCAATTCATTTACCAGAGCCGGAAGCATTTGCTTTTTATATAAATCAAGACCATAATAACTTAGATCCTGGGCTATAAGAATGAGTTCCCTGACACCTTTATCAGCCATAATAATTGCTTCTTCAACTATCTCTTCAATAGGCCGGGAAATGCATTTTCCCCTGATTAAGGGTATAGCACAAAATGAACAGGTTCTATCGCATCCTTCAGAAACTTTAAGGTATGCATAATGGCCGGGACCTGAAATAATCCTGTCAGACATAAGTTCCTGTCTTTCTGACACGCCAAGTTCATTAAGGATATCAGAAAAATTATTCACCCCAAAATACTTTTTGACCTCGGGGATTTCTGACTTAAGAGATTCCATGTATCTCTCAGCCAGACAGCCCATAACATAAAGATTCTTTAGCTGCCCCGCCTCCACTTCTTTCACATACCTAAGAATCGTATCAATGCTCTCTTCTTTTGCATCATTAATAAAGCCACAGGTATTTACAATTACCGTTTCGGATGAATCATCAGTCGAATTGTGAACAATGTTATACCCACCTGCCTCAATCTGTCGAAGCAACTTCTCCGAATCGACAATATTCTTTGAACAACCCAGAGTTACAATATTTATCTTTTTACTGATCATATAGATTTCATTTCCTGTACCTTATAAGAAATACTTCAAGTTCAGTTTTAAAACCTGAATTTATATACCTGCTAACAGGCCAGGATTCAATTATCTTGAACTAAAGAGGGAATCAACAAAGTCGTAACTATTAAAAACCTGGAGGTCGTCCAGTTTTTCTCCAATGCCAATATATTTTACAGGAATTTTTAACTGGTCTGATATACCTATCACAACACCGCCTTTAGCAGTTCCATCCAGTTTAGTAATGGCAAGTGCAGTCACATTGGTTGCTGAAGTGAATTGTTTTGCCTGTTCGAACGCATTCTGACCCGTAGAGCCGTCAAGAACAAGCAACACCTCGTGAGGAGCTTCGGGAAGGACTTTTTCCATAACTCTTTTGATCTTAGTCAGTTCCGTCATGAGATTAATCTTATTGTGAAGCCTGCCTGCCGTGTCAATAATTACAACATCATACCCCCCGGCAACAGCAGATTTTACGGTATCAAAAGCAACTGATGCAGGATCGGAACCCATTTGTTGTTTTACAAGCTCCACTCCTGTCCTGTCAGCCCAGATCTGCAACTGATCTATGGCAGCAGCCCTGAAGGTATCAGCAGCGCCAAGAAGTACTTTTTTCCCCTCTTTTTTAAATTGATGTGCGAGCTTGGCAATTGTGGTAGTTTTTCCTGAGCCATTCACACCCACAACCATAATAACGTACGGGTGGTGAGGGAGGTCAGATGAAAAATCAGAAATAGTTTCGGTATTATTAACACCCAGAAGAGCAACAATTTCTTCCTTAAGAATGGTATTTAATTCACTAGTATTAAGATACTTATCCCGTGCGACCCTTTTTTCAATCCGTTCAATTATACTTAGTGTGGTATCAACTCCTACATCGGAGGAAACAAGGACTTCTTCAAGGTTGTCCAGGACTTCTTCATCTACTTTTGATTTTCCTGCAACCGCCCTTGAGAGCTTGGTAAACACATTTTCTTTAGTTTTCTCAAGTCCTTTATTCAAACTCTCTTTCTTATCTTTTCCAAGGAACCCAAGTAAAGCCATATCTGACTATTTTATTACATCTGCAAATATAAAAAAAGCTTTCCTCAGCTATGAAGAAAGCTCATATAAATTTTATTATCAAAAGATTATATTACTTTTTAGTGAAGAAATCTTTGATATGATCATTATGTATAATCTCTTCCTTAAACTGGTAAGAGCCTGATTTGTCAGACTTGGTCATCTTTATACATTTTGTAAAGACCTTACCTGTTCCTGTCTTTAATGTTGCAACAACTTTCTTTGCCATGGTAAATTCTTTTTACTTAATTTCTCTGTGAACTGTATGTTTCTTAAGAACCGGATTGTATTTTTTTCTTTCGAGCCTGTCCGGTGTGTTTTTTCTGTTTTTGGTAGTAATGTATCTTGACATTCCTGGCAGACCACTTTCCTTATGTTCGGTACATTCCAGAATTACCTGCTGTCTGTTTCCTTTAGCCTTTTTTGCCATTTTCTATCGTTATTTTAATAATTCAAAATGTAACCTTTGATTTTTGCCTCTTTGAGGACTTTTGCCAATCCGTTTTTTGTAATAAGACGAATACCAGCGGCTGATACTTTCAGTTGAACCCATCTTTCCTCTTCCGGTAGATAATATTTCTTCTCAAAAAGGTTTGGATAAAATTTCCTCTTTGTTCTTCTTTTTGAATGCGAAACGTTGTTTCCGACCATCGCTTTTTTCCCTGTAACCTGGCAAATCTTTGACATTGATTCTTATTTTACTTCTTTTATAACGTTTGTCTTTTTAAAACGAAGCGCAAAATACGTGATTTTTATCTGATTAACCAAATAAATGTTCCAAATTTTTTAAGGTTCTCATTGAAAATTGGTTTAATGGTTGATAATCTGTCTCCTAAGCATACTTAGTGCAGCTATAGAAAACCTGTCAATATTAATAATTCTACTGTTTCCGAAGACATGCCTGGAGGTAATGGTTTCTTTTTCGGAGGCTACAGCTATCCAGACAGTTCCGACAGGTTTCAGAGGGGTACCTCCGTCTGGTCCGGAAATTCCTGAAGTTGAAACAGAAAAATCTGTTTTGAATTTCTGTCTGATTCCTTCTGCCATCTCAATAACAACCTGCTCACTTACAGCACCATACCGTGAAAGCGTTCCATCACTAACACCAAGCAATTCGGTTTTAACAGAATTATTATAAGCTATGACAGAGCCCTTGAAATATAATGAGCTTCCAGGGATACTTGTTATCATATTCGCAATCCTTCCTCCAGTACAACTTTCGGCCGTACAGATTGATTTTTTCATTTCGATTAAAAGCCTCCCTATCACAGATTCCAGGGATTCTTCCCATTCTGAAAATATAAGATTTGGAATGATCGCGTACAATATTTTTACCTGTTCATCCAAACCCGAGGAAAGAATATTACTATCATTACCTGCAGCAGTAAGTCTCAGTTTAATCACGCCCGATGAGGGGAGATATGCAAGTTTAATAAATGAAGGAAGTGATGATTCAAAACCTGATAATATTTCAGCGAGACGCGCTTCCGGTTCACCATAAGTCATTATATTTCTGTGAAGTATGCTTTGTGTAGTAAAGCGTTTATTTAGCTCAGGAATCACATGCTGATTCATTATATACTTCATTTCATAAGGAACACCAGGCATTGAAATAAATATTGTTCCATCATTTTCGAACCACATTCCCGGAGCCGTTCCGGTAGCATTTGTCAACACCCTGCATGATTCAGGAACATCTGCCTGACGGCTGTTATTTTCATTCATCGGGAAGCCCCTTCTACTCATCATCTCTTTAATCATGAGATGGACTTCAGCGTTCAGTATAAGCCTGGTTCCAAAGAATTCACAAAGAGTTGGTTTTGTTATATCGTCACTAGTTGGTCCAAGACCTCCTGTAACTAATACCACATCTGTTTTTCCGGAAGCCTCCTTCAACGCATTCAGAATTTCAATCCTGTTGTCATGAATTGAAGTTATACGCCAGATGTCAAATCCCAGCTTGTTGAGTTCTGCCCCTATCCAGGCTGAGTTTGTATCAATCGTCTGACCGATGAGTATCTCATCTCCAATTATAATTATATGTGCTTTCATGTAATGGTTATACGACTGCCAAAAATATGAAGAATTAATAATATAGAAGAATTAATAATTAGTGTGTTTAAGAACTTGTCATTATCAGACAAGCATTAATAAAAGTATTGTTATATTGCAATCAGGAATACTTTCTGATTATTTAAGAAGTTTTAACAATTTTAAAATGAAGACGGAATTAAAAGGAGCACTTAAAAAAATCATTTTCCGGATGAAAGGTATTAATATTTCTCCGCGGATATTATTCATTTTCACTGGATTAATATCAACAATCTGGTTCCTGGTAAGGGTAATACCCAAGCCTTCCCGAGCAACATATCCCTGTATGAAGGTGTCAGCACCATTAATGTCAGGATTTGTAATTTACTTAATCTCCCTGGGAGGTTTATCATTAGCTTTAAAGAAGGTGTGGAAAAACCTTTCCAATGCTAAATATGTTGCAGCAATTTCTTTATCCATTCTGGCTATCGGGTTATTGGCAATTAACCTTTCAAGCGATACATCTTTATTATATGCCCAGGATAATTTAAAAAGTCCAATTGATGAACCTAACAAGCCGATAGGAAAACCGGCCGGAATAAATCCTGGCCGTGTCGTTTGGGCATGGAATCCCGATGCCACTAATGAAAACTGCAAAAATTCAATTGAAAATAATGATTGGTACTTTAATCCATTAAATGCAGATCAGAAAATAATCAGTGATATGTTTTCTGAATCAATAAAAAAAATTGGAGGCAATTCAGATCTGAAAAAGTCATGGGATGACATTTTCCGCTTTCACAATGTCAGAAAGAAAAACATGGATAAAGCCTATACCAATGGGGAGAAAATTTTTATAAAAATAAACCAGGGTACTGCCAGATGGGTACTGAACAAGTCCGATAAAGACAATGGCTATTTTTTCCCGGGGTCATTAAAACCGGGCGAAGAAAGAAGGATTTCAAACTTTGCAGCATGTGAGACTCCTCCTTATATTGTTCTTGAATTATTAAGAGAACTGGTAAATGTTTATGGTATAAACCAGGCTGATATAGCTATTGGTGATCCGATGACTCCCACCTACGGTCATAATTACACAGCCTGGCATAATGAATTCCCAAATGTCATTTTTATAGATAAGTTGTCAGAAATGCACGGAAGAACAGTTATTAAACCAACGGAAAATGATCTGGTCTTCTATTCCGATAAATCTCAAAGCGACAAACTTTATAACGTTGTTGAAGAAGCTGATTATCTGATCAATTGTGCAAATCTCAAGCCTCACGGGCACGCAGGTATAAGTCTTACTGCAAAGAATCATTTTGGAACACAGGCAAGAGAGGGTGCTGCACATCTACATTATTCACTTACCGCTCCCCGCACAAAAGGTAATCCAACAAATGGCGGCTACAACAAATACCGTGTACAGGTTGATATCATGGGTAGCCGGTATCTCGGGCAAAACACGCTGCTTTATATCGTTGACGGGCTATTCGGTGGTGGGTCAGATGAAACAAAAGTCCCGGTAAAATATTTTATGGCTCCTTTTAATGCAGACTGGAGCAACTCAATATTTATATCACAAGATCAGGTTGCGCTTGAGTCGGTGTGTTACGATTTTCTAAGAACCGAATGGAATGGCATCAATAAGCATAATCCTGCAAATAATGTATCCGAAGCCTCTCCCAATATGTACGGGGTGGAAGACTATCTGCACCAGGCTGCTGATTCCGGGAACTGGCCTGTAGGAATAGTATATGATCCTGACAACTCAGGAAAACCTCTTGCCAGCCTGGGTGTTCACGAACATTGGAATAATCCTGTTGATAAGCAATATTCAGGAAATCTGGGAACCAAAGGCGGAATTTCACTAATTTCGATACCTGAAACAATTGTGAAAACTAAAAATAAATAAAACATTGAATTTAAGACTATTAGCTATACATAATTAAATTTTAATATCATGAAAATTGTTCTATCAGTTCTTTTTCTGGCAATAATGACACCCGTCATCTCACAAAGTGGTAAAACTTTCAACCTGCTTATCAGTCCATACTCCCCAAAGGGGGCAAATCAAAGCATTAGTGTTTTTAGCTTTAACACCGCAACAGGTGAATCTACTTTCAGGGCAAAAGTAGATGGCGTAGTAAATCCTTCCTACCTTGTGGTAAGTCCCGACAAAAAATTTGTGTATTCTGTAAACGAAACAGGCAATGGTGAGATAAGCGCTTTTTCTTTCGATCAGAAAACCGGGAAAATTTCATTTATAAATAAAGTCAGTTCCGGTGGTAATGGCCCTTGCTATGTTTCCATGGATGATAATGGGAAATATGTTTTTGCAAGTAATTATGGAGGTGGAAGCATTACAGCAGTTCCTGTCAATAGCGACGGCTCATTAAGTTCTGATATACAAACAATAGTACACCAGGCTAAAAGTGAAAACAAAGGCCGTCAGCAGGGTTCTCATGCTCACGCAGCAGTGCTGTCATCAGATAACAAGTTCCTGATAGTCCCCGATCTTGGCACAGATAAGATAAATATATATGATACGGATTTAACGAAATCTTCCAACCCGCTTACTCCTTCTGATCCCGCATTTCTTGCTGTAAAAGACGGAAGTGGTCCAAGACATTTTATTTTCAATTCAAATTCCAAATACGCATATCTGGTACATGAACTGCAGGGTTTTATTTCAGTATACGACTTTAAAGATGGAATACTTACTGAAAAACAGACAATAACAATGCTGAGTGAGGATTTTAAAGGCAGGATCGGGGGAGCTGATATTCATATATCACCTGATAACAAGTTTCTGTATGCATCTAACAGAGGCGATGCAGACGAAATCGTGATCTATAAAATCATAAAAGATGGGACACTGGTATTTGCAGGCCGCCAGTCGACAATAGGTAAGCATCCGCGAAATTTTGCCATAGATCCAACAGGCAATTTTCTGTTGGTTGGCAACAATACCACTGACAATGTAACAGTTTTTAAGAGGGATAAGAAAACCGGTTTGCTTACACCAACCAATAATACATTTTCTGTTGTGCAACCGGGTTGTCTTAAATTTGTTACTGAATAGTGTCATGGATTGGATAAATAGTAATCGTCTATCAGATTAAATTGACTTCACATTTGGATTGATGGACGATTTTACTTTATCTTTATGCTTTCAAAAATCATGTATTGCGGGAGTAGCTCAGGGGTAGAGCATTAGCTTCCCAAGCTAAGGGTCGAGGGTTCGAATCCCTTTTCCCGCTCAATTAAAAAGGCCGTGCAGGTTCGCCTATACACAGCAAAAAGCACGCCCCCGTCTACACTTCGCTTCGTCGGGGCACGGCATACCTGGCTTGCCTCCGGGATAAATTATCCGCTAAAGTTCCAGGATACACTACCGAATGACCTCCCTTTATTGCCGGGCCATTATGGTGCATCCGGAGCTACGTATTGACTTAAAATTTATCCGGATGAACGCTCTATAACTACAAATGCAAAAATTTTCTCTATCTTGAGAAAATGAAAAGAATCCTAATTACCGGAGCAACAGGAAATATTGGCACTGAAGTAATTTCTAGCCTCTACAAGACTGATACAAAAGATCTGATAATTGCAGGTGTAAGAAATATAGATAAAGCCAGACAAACTTTGAATCAGTTTCAGTCTCTGATGTATGTTGAGTTTGACTTTGAGAATCCTTTGACATTTGACAACTCACTGGAAAATATAGAT
>JBBRVC010000025.1:0-33472 GCA_038247205.1 Bacteroidales bacterium | reverse complement strand
AGATATTATAAACGCACAATAATTTTTTTTACATAATCACTTTGTAATACAAAGTACTTTTAATAATCCGACAAAGCTATCCCTCTTTGTGACCGCAGAGAGGTATTTTTATACCTTAAATTCTATGCCGAGCTCAATGGCTATTTCAACCAGATCATCCTTTATAGCCGGTATCAGTTTTATGCCATTTTTCCCGTTTCTTAATTCTGCTTCCCGCTCAGGATCGCCCGGAATCAAAACTCTTTCTTCGCCGTTAATAGGTTGAGCTGAACGGAAGGTAAGAATCCATTCATCCATTTTTGCCTTGAATTCTGCGGCAGGTTGAAAAGCATCAATTCTCATTGCTCCGAAAAAATGACCAGTTCCTTCACCAACCTTTTTGTCAAGAACAGGCAGATATGCTACGCTTGGTGGTACAAACGGCCCGAAATTGGCCCCACTGAATACTGCAGAAAATATATCAACAATAGATGAAAGACAATAACCTTTATGGCTTCCATGTGTACGGTCTCCGCCCAGAGTAAGCATTGATCCGCCCTCTTTCAGAATTGCAGGATCATCAGAGGGTTTCCCGGTTTTATCCTGGACAAATCCGAAAGGAACTTTTTCGCCTTTTTTTTCAGCTACAGCAAGTTTGCCACGGGCAACCGGTGTTGTTGCAAAATCGGCTACAAATGGAGGCTGGTCTTTTGCCGGTATTGAAACTGCGATCGGATTTGTGCCCATCATTCTGCTGATTGAGAAGGTAGGGGCAACCAGAGGATTAGCATTTGTAAGACATATGCCTATCATATCGTGCTTAAGGGCCATCATCGCGTAATAACCAGCAATCCCGAAATGGTTTGAATTGCGGGTTGCCACCCATCCGGTGCCTGCGATTCCTGCCTTCTCAATTGCAATTTCCATGGAATGTCTTGCCGCAATCATGCCTACGGCGTTATCACCATCAACAACTGCTGTACTTGGTGATTCGTGCACTATCCTGACATTTGGATGTATATTGATCCTTCCTGTTTTCCATAACTGGTAATAATCTTTAATTCTTAACATCCCATGAGAGGCATGATCTCTCATCTCTGCGGCAAGGAATACCTCCGCTATAATTTTAGAGTCATTCTCACTGCAGCCCATTTTCATAAAGACTCTCTTAGTGAAGTCAAGAAGGTATTCGTATGTGTACATTTTCTATTATTTACTGTCTTCTGATTTTTGTTTGTCTCTTTGACTTCGAGTCTTTAGTCCCTAAGGCTCTTCGTCTTTATTAAGTCCTTCTGTAATTATGATTTACACTTGCCTGCTGTGTAGGAGTGATAACAAGATCATTTATACAGACATGGGCCGGCAGATTTGCACAATAAAATACAGCATCAGCAATATCATCGCCGGTCAGGGCATCGATTCCTTTATATACCGATCTGGCTCTGTCATTATCGCCTTTAAACCTGACAATGGAAAATTCCGTATCGGCCATTCCCGGTGCAATGTTGGTCACTTTTATGTTGTGCTTAAGCAGGTCAATCCTCATCGATCTGGAAAGGGAATCAACTGCATGTTTTGATGCACAATAAACATTACCGAATTCATACTCTTCTTTTCCGGCAACAGATGATATATTTATTATATGCCCTTTATTACTGGCGACCATGAGTGGTGAAACTGCGCGTGTAACATACAGAAGACCCTTCAGATTGGTATCTATCATAATTTCCCAGTCGTCAATATTTCCTTCATCAATATGATCCATGCCAACAGCAAGACCAGCATTGTTTACGAGTACATCAATAATCTTCCATTCAGCCGGTAATGATGTAATTGCTGATTCCACCTCAATTCTGTTCCTGACATCAAAATTGAGTGAAAGTACTTTCACATTGAATGAAAGGAGTTCTTTTTCAAGTTCGTCAAGCCTCTCTTTCCTGCGGCCTGTTATAATGACATTGTCTCCGTTTTTTGCAAATAGCATTGCTGTTGCCATTCCGAAACCGGCAGTGGCACCTGTTACCATGATAGTTCTGTTCATTTTATTCTCGATTATTAATTTCATCGTAAAAATACTAAAAACTACGTAGAAAACCAGTTCCGCAGAGATAGCAAAGTTTAAAGTGCGCAAAGTAAATCAAATGAATAACTTACACAGAGGGGCACAGAGAAGACACAGAGGTTCACAGAGTTAAGAGTTTGAACAATAACTTAGTGAACCTCGTGGCATTTTTTCAGATTTGCTTTGCGACTTTCGGATTTGATAGGATAACGACACATATTAGGTAAGTTTTTTGTTACCTTTACGTCTTTATTTTTGAAAATGGATAGTAAAGATAGCGATCAAAGACCTGATAATAAAGCAGTTGTGGGAGCAATGTTTGATTCAATTGCCTGGAGGTATGATTTTCTAAATCATTTTTTATCATTCGGAATTGACCGTCTGTGGAGAAAAAAAGCAATACGAATAATTTCAGAAGCAGGTCAAAATCCTAGAATTCTCGATGTTGCAACAGGTACCGGGGATCTTGCCTTAGCAGCAATGAAGTTGAATCCTGATAAGATCACAGGTATTGATATTTCCCCAAAAATGCTTGAGATAGGACGCGGGAAGATCAGAGAAAAAGGACTGTCAGATAAAATTGAATTGCTCTCGGGAGACTCAGAAAGTATTACGTTTCCTGACAACTCTTTTGATGTTGTAATGGTCGCTTTTGGTGTCAGGAATTTTTCAAATCCTGTTAAAGGACTCACCGAAATGAAAAGAGTGCTGATTCCGGGTGGACTGATAATGGTATTGGAGTTCTCAAAGCCAACAGGCTTCCCTTTCCGGCAAATTTATAAATTTTATTTCCTTAACATTTTGCCCTTATTCGGACGGTTCTTTTCGAAAGACAAGGGAGCATACAGATATCTTCCCGATACGGTCATGAAGTTTCCTGATAACGAAAAATTTATGAAACTTATGTCTGATGCCGGTTATACGGAAATAAAGCAAACAAAGCTTACCTTTGGCGTCGCAAGTATTTATACAGGAATCAAGTAAGTGATGCAATAATCAGTACTCAAATGCAGTTAATATTATTTATAACCAGTTCTAATTTTGATGTAGCTTGAAAACTAAAATCCAAGGCATATTAATCATTTGTTTACTGGCTCTTACCCAGCATCTTGCAGGACAAAGACAACGGCCAAAAAATGAATCATGGTATGATGAGAAATTACTTCACTTTGGATTTACCCTTGGATTTAATTCAATGGATTTTAAGATTACCCCATCACAAACATTCCTTGCCTCCGATTCATTATACCCTGAGGTAAGCCAGCTTAATCCGGGCATAAATATACAGATCGTGACTAATCTCAGGGCCGGCGAATATTTTGATATAAGGTTCCTTCCTGGTGTATCATTCGGACAAAGGATGATAAATTACTATAAAAACCAGGTTTCTTATCCGGTCCCTCAAAGGCTCGAATCATCGTTTCTTGAGTTTCCTCTTTTGTTAAAGTATAAAGGAGAAAGGCTAAATAACGTTCGGCCGTATATCATTGGCGGGTTAAACTACCGCTATGATCTGGCAGGTAAAAAGGATTATGATGATGAAAAGCCTGTTTACATAAGGCTCAAACGACCAGATCTTTATTACGAAGCCGGTGCAGGCTTCGATTTTTATCTTACATATTTCAAGTTATCCATCGAACTGAAGATGTCAAATGGAATTGGCAATGTTCTCGTTTCAGAGCCGGCGCCGAATCATGCCGAGTATGCGAATGCCATTGATAAAATTAAATCTCAGTTGTGGATTCTTTCCTTTCATTTCGAATAAAATGATAAAACAAATCCAGATAAACCTAACTCCGGTCGCAGCGTCGGATAAAACTGCAATTCGGAAAATAGCCGCAACCCTTGCCGGTATTGATCCTGAAATGATCACCGAAATGAGGATACTCAAACGATCCGTTGATGCGCGTAAAAAAAACATCAGGGTGAACCTTACTGTCGAAGTTTTTTCCGGCGATGATGCAGCTACACCTTTAATCCCTCCCTTCGATTTTCAGGATGTGACCTCCAAACCCGAGGTTATTATTATAGGAGCAGGGCCGGCAGGCCTTTTTGCCGCTCTAAGACTTATAGAGCTGGGTATTCGTCCTGTAATTATTGAAAGAGGCAAAGATGTGTCTTCTCGGAAGGTCGATATAGCAAAGATCAGCCGGGAGAACCTGGTTAATCCCGACAGCAATTATTGCTTCGGAGAAGGAGGAGCCGGAACTTACTCTGATGGCAAGCTTTATACACGTTCAAAAAAGCGAGGTGATAACGTCAGAGTGCTTGAACTGCTTTGTCTTCATGGAGCAAATGAGAATATAATGTATGAGGCTCATCCTCATCTTGGTACGGATAAACTTCCGGGTGTAATTTCAAATATCCGTAAAACAATACTTGATGCCGGGGGGCTGTTTCTTCTTGAAAAAAAAGTGACCAATATCATTATAGAAGGGGATTCATTAAAAGGAGTAGTTACTTCCGGTAATGAAAAATACCTATCTCCATACTTAATTTTAGCTACAGGCCATTCAGCACGTGATATTTATGAATTATGTCAGCATATCGGTATCGATTTGGAAATCAAGTCATTTGCAGTAGGAGTGAGAGTTGAGCATCCTCAGGAACTTATCGACAAGATTCAGTATCATGGAAGTCCCAGGGGAGAATACTTGCCGGCAGCGTCTTATAATGTTGCAAAACAGATTGATGGAAGGGGAGTATACTCATTCTGCATGTGCCCGGGTGGTTTCATTGTGCCTTCCGCTACTTCACAGGAGGAAGTTGTTGTAAACGGGATGTCGCCGTCGGAACGAAATTCTCCTTATGCTAACTCGGGAATCGTTGTAGAAATAAAGCCTGAGGATCTTATAAAGTATGCTGGTTTCAATGAACTGGCGGGTATAGAATTTCAGAAAGAGCTCGAGAGAGAAGCCTGGAAAAATGCCGGTCATACTCAAAAAGCACCCGCGCAACGATTAGGGGATTTTGTTTCTGGTGTAACTTCAACGTCACTTCCAAAAGTATCATACTTCCCTGGTGTAACACCTTCTCCCTTACATAGTTGGCTTCCAAAAAGTATTGGACGGAGACTTCGGGATGGGTTCAGGTTATTTGGCGCTCTCATGAACGGATATATCACTAATGAAGCTGTGGTATTGGGTGTTGAATCAAGAACCTCATCTCCTGTGAGGATACCAAGAAACCCTGAAACATTTGAACATATAAGGGTTAAAGGATTATACCCGTGTGGAGAAGGATCGGGCTATACTGGAGGAATTGTCTCTTCAGCTATCGATGGCATGAGGATTGCCGAATCAATTGCAAAAAACCTGGCATGAATCATTTTTGTCGTCTGGCAAACTCAGAGAGGATAATAGAAGCTGCCATTCCTACATTAAGGGATTCTACACCATATTTTGCATTTGTGAACCTGGTAATCAATAACTTATGAGAGATATAAGGATGTAATTCTTCAGAAATTCCTTTTGATTCATTACCAAGCAGAATTATTCCATTGTTACCGAGTTCGTGTCCATAAACAGATTCTCCTTCCAGCAGAGCTGCAAAGACAGGAATTGCATTTTTTACAGCATTATTAAGCAACTCTTTAAGGTCACAATAATGGACTCTTACATTTAAGATGGCGCCCATAGTGGCTTGCACGACTTTTGGATTATATACATCGACACAATCATTTGAGCAATATATGTCGCTTATTCCAAACCAGGCAGCAGCCCTGATTATTGTGCCCAGGTTGCCAGGGTCCTGAACAAAATCAAGAGCAACTGTTAAATTTTTAACAGCATATAATTCAGAGGTATAATTAAATACAGGAACGATTGCAAGTGCATTATGAGGTGTCTTAAGGGTGCTTATTTTTTTAAGTTCCTCATAACTTGCAGGTTCAATCTCTTCAACATACTGCCTCATTTTCGCTGTAAGTGAACCGATAAATTCAGGTTTTGCAACAAGGATTTTGACACATGTCCCTGAAGAAAGAAACTCCTTTACTAGTTTATCTCCCTCAATGATGAAGAGCTTTTCCTCATCCCTCACTTTTTTCTTCTGCAGCGATATAATAAAATTTGCCCTGGTTTTGCTTATCATCGTTCTAATCTCTTTTTCAATTTGTTGTTTTTCCTCCCCAAAGCCTCATGTAAGACTCCTCACTCCACACACCGCCCACCATATTTCTAACTCCTCATTCCTTACTCCTGCTTAAAATGTTATGTTATTATTAATATATTTGTCTGACAATTTCTCTTATACAAATTTTGGAAAAAATTACCTCATTTAAAAATATACCTGATCTGAGACTAATTCTCATTTTTTCATATTTATTGTTTATAATATCTTCCTGTAATCCAACCAAGTACGTTCCTCAGGAAGAGACACTCCTCGAAAATAGTATTATAAATATTAATAATGAGGGAATTAAAAAAAGTGAAATAATTCCCTATATTAAACAAAATCCAAACAAAAGAATTTTTGGGACAAGATTTTATCTTGGTCTTTATAACCTTTCGAATATTAATAAAGAAAAATGGCCTCATTCGTGGTTGAGGAATATAGGTGAAGAGCCCGTTATCTATGACTCTTATTCAACTATAACAAGTGTCGAACAGATAAAATCATATATTTCATCAAGAGGTTATTTCGACAGCAAGGTTTCTGACACAACTGAAACAGATGACAGAAAGACTGAAGTTTTTTATAAAGTTGATCTTCTTCCACCATACCTGATCCGTAATCTTTATTACGAGATTTCCGATTCAACAATTGAGACACTTTTCTATTTCGACTCAGTTAATTGTATGATTGAGAGAGGCAAACCTTATGATGTTGAAGTCCTGCAGGCTGAAAGATCCAGATTTGAACGCTTTATAAAAGATATGGGTTTTTATAGTTTTTCAAGTGAACATATCAATTTCAGGATCGATAGTACTATCGGAAACCGGCAGGTTGATATTTATTACGGTATAAAAGATTTTCTGATACTTGACCAGGCTGACAATCCTGTTCTTGTTCCCCATCCTTTGTACAGGATAAGAAATATTTACATTTATCCTGACTATATTCCAAGGGATGCTCTTCAGGGGGGTGAGGAATATCTCGGCAGTCTGGATACAATTAACTACCGGGACTACTATTTTGTAACAAGGGAGGAAAGTCCTGCAATAAAATATGATCTTATTATTTCGTCTCTCTATCTTAGGCCAGGATCAACGTTTAATGTTACAAATACCGAGCGGTCGCAGAGCCACCTTTTATCACTGAGAAACTACAGGTTAGTAAATATTTCATATAATGATACACCGGAAAATAATTATTTTGAGAATTCAGAGCTAGTGCTCGATTGTAATATTCAACTTACTCTGTTAAGCCAGCAATCATTTAAGATAGAACTTGAGGGCACAAACACGGCGGGATACATGGGTGGTGCCCTAAACCTGGTTTATCAGCACAAAAATATATTTCACGGAGCAGAATTATTAAATCTTAAGCTTAAGGGGGCTTACGAAGCCATGAGGCCTACAACTGACTCCCGGTTAAGGAGCGCTCAGGAATATGGAGCTGAGACAAGTCTCCGTTTCCCTAAGTTTCTTCTGCCTGTGCTTAATACAGAGAGTTTTGTTAAGAAGTACAACCCTACAACAACTCTGCTTTTTGCTTATAATTATCAAAATCTGCCGGCTTATACCAGAACAATGGCAAATGCAACCTTTGGCTATAACTGGAAAGCCGGTAATTATGTGGAACATATTGTTAATCCGCTTCAGCTGAACATTATCAAATTGCCACCCGGTTCAATCGATTCGGCATTTGCCCGCAAAATTGAAGCATCTCCTTTTTTATCAAATGCCTGGAAAGATATTATGATACTTGGAGGGAACTATTCCTTTATTTATAATAACCAGGAGATAAAAAAGTCGCGCGACTACTGGTTTCTCCGAATAAACGCCGAAGCATCAGGAAACCTTCCTTCAGTAATCAGCAAGATATCGGGAAAGGGAAAAGAAGATGGCAGTTATAATTATTTTGGACAGCCATTTGCCCAATATGTCAGAGTTGATATGGATGTAAGATATAATGTTATTCTGAATGATGTAAGTTCTATCGTTTACAGAGGATTTATAGGAGCCGGCATCCCATATGGCAACTCCAGTGCAATTCCTTTTGAGAAACAGTACTTCGGAGGCGGCGCAAATGGAATCAGGGCCTGGCAGGTTCGATCGCTCGGCCCTGGTTCATATGTTCCTGACAGTGTTACATTTCTGAATCAGACGGCAGACATCAAACTGGAAGCAAATGTTGAATACAGGTTCAAACTTTTCTGGATTCTGGAAGGGGCCTTGTTTGTAGATGCAGGAAATATCTGGTCTATTAAATATGATAATTCTCAGCCGGGTTCACAGTTTCAATTTAAAAATTTTTACAATGACATTGCTATTGGTACCGGTACAGGATTCAGATTCGACTTTAAGTTTGTCATAGGAAGACTTGACCTGGGTATGAAGCTGCGTGATCCGGGCATACAGGAAGGCTCGAAATGGATAATCGGGAAAAGGCCTTATGACTGGAGGGACTTTGCATTGGTTATCGGAATCGGTTATCCATTCTAAAACCTCGGTTCATAAGCCATAGACACTCAGAGCCTGGTCTGTTTTATCTGTTTTTCAAAATATTTCGTTTAATTCTTCCTTATTTGATTCAGGTTTCATAACTTGCATTGTCTCATTGCAATAAAATATTTAATGCCATCTTTCAACGAACCTCTGAAGAACTGGTTTGGTTACAGTAGAAGGGAGAGAAGATCCACTTTTATCCTGCTGATACTCATCGTAGCAGTCGCCGGTGTGAGATTTATGTTGCCTGAGCAGGAGATAATTGTTGAAGAATTGCCCGGAGGAACTTTTACGAGTTTCACAGACAGCATAGCCTTCAAACAAACTACGGCTTATTCAGGTTTCAGGCAGGGACAGCAGGGTTTCAGGGCCAGGAAGCCTTCACAATTGATCAATCTTAATATCAGCGATTCTGCATCGCTGGAAGCGCTTCCGGGTATAGGACCGGTATTATCAGTCCGGATTTTAAAATACCGAAATCTTCTGGGAGGTTACGCCTCTGTAAGTCAGCTCAAAGAAGTATACGGACTTAGTGAAGAAACCTTTAACCTGATTTCAGGCAGAGTCATTGCCGATTCTACCACTGTCAGGAAGATAAGAATCAATGATTCTGATTTTAAGGGACTTATCAGGTTTCCCTATTTCGAAAGGGAGGAAGTGAACGCAATATTGAAATATCTTGAGCTTAATGGCAGATTAAATGGAGTTGATGATATGGTTGTAAATAAGTTGGTTACAGTCGATAAGGCGACAAAGCTGAGGCCATATCTGGAGTTTGGCCAATGAGACCTGATTTTGAGCTGATTTATTTGTATTTTTCTTTAACAAGTCGTATATTTAATAAGTTCGTTTAATATTAAAATATCGTTATTGGTATTATACATACTTCGAAAAAATGACAGGATATGATTAATTTTAATCCTTAAATGTTTTGAAAAGAGTTTTTCTATTTCTAACTTTGCGCCTCGTTTAAAAACTGAATTATCTATTATGATTATTGTACCATTAAAAGAAGGCGAAAACATAGAAAGAGCTTTAAAGAAGTTCAAGAGAAAATTTGAAAAGACAGGCGTTATCCGCGAATTGCGGTCACGTCAGGCTTTTATTAAGCCTTCAGTACGCCGCAGGGAAGAGATTAAGAAGGCTATGTATGTTCAGAAACTGCAGGAAAACGAAGAATAGCAGTCTGACCGGAATTTAATTATACATTAAAGTTAAGGGTTCCTTCATGAATTATAAGGAATCATTCTTACACTATATTCAAACTGAGAAGCGGTATTCACCGCATACTGTTCGGTCATATATAAATGATCTGGATCAGTTTTTTTCATTTTTATTAAATCAGAATCTTTCTGCTGACCCGGCGCATGTGACATCGCATGATGTGCGGGCATGGATTGTAAGTCTGATGTCTAACGGTTACTCTGCAGTAAGTGTTCACCGAAAGATATCCTGTCTGAGGGTCTTTTACAGATATTTGCGGAAGGAAGGATTTGTTTTATCAGATCCTCTTGAAAAAGTAGTGCTGCCAAAACGCAAAAAGACACTGCCAGTATTTGTTGAAGAGGAGAGCATAGCTAAACTGCTTGATAATGATAATTTTGGAGATAGCCTGGCAGGAATTAGAAACAGGACTATAATAGAAATGCTTTATTTAACAGGAATCAGGAGAGCGGAACTGATAGGCTTGCACGATCGGGATCTCGATCTTGAAAGTGCTCTTGTAAAAGTTACAGGTAAGAGGAACAAGCAGCGTATAATTCCGCTGACAAAGCGTTTTGTAGAGAGCCTTCGTGAATTTATCAATATCAGAAATGCCTCAACTTTCTTACATCCTGATGGTTGGCTTTTTGTTACCGACAAAGGCAACAAGTTGTACGATAAATATGTTTATAATATAGTTAATGATTATCTTGCTATGGTTACAACAATCGAAAAGAAAAGCCCCCATGTATTACGGCATACTTTTGCAACCCACATGCTTAACCATGGCGCTGATCTTAACACGATAAAAGAATTTCTGGGACACGCAAATCTTTCAGCAACCCAGATCTATACGCACACCACCTTTGAGAAGTTAAAGAAGATTTATAAACAAGCTCATCCGAGAGGTTAGTATTAATCAAATTAAACAGGAGGACTATCATGAACATTCAGATTCATTCAGTACGGTTCGATGCCGACAAAAGGCTAATCGATTTTGTTCATTCAAAACTGGATAAACTCATTCATTTCAGTGACGATATAGTCAATGCCGAGGTTTTCCTCAGGCTGGATAAAGACGAGGACAGGGAAAATAAAATTAGTGAGATCAGACTTGAGTTACCAGGGGGACCTCTGTTTGCAAAAAAGCAGAGCAAGAGCTTTGAAGAAGCAACAGATGATACAATTGATGCACTTAAAAAACAGATTACCAAGCACAAAGAGAAGTTAAGAGGAGTATAGTTCAACTATTATTAAAAATATCTTGAATTATTTTGATTAATAAAATATAAATCCATACATTTGCACACCGTTTTTTGAGGGTTAATTATGCTCTCGCGGGGACGTTCTTTAAATTGCCGATGTAGCTCAGTTGGCCAGAGCAGCTGATTTGTAATCTGCAGGTCGGGGGTTCGAATCCCTTCATCGGCTCTTGAAAGAGTACCAAATGTATGTCTTTTAGGACTAAAACTCTGTTTTCAAGGGGGAGATACCAAAGCGGCCAACTGGGGCAGACTGTAAATCTGCTGTCGAATGACTTCGTAGGTTCGAATCCTGCTCTCCCCACTGAAAAACGGATATACCGTGCTTTTATTTAATATGGACAGAGGTACGGGTCTAATGGACGATAATAAGCGGGAGTAGCTCAGTTGGTAGAGCATTAGCCTTCCAAGCTAAGGGTCGCGGTTTCGAGTACCGTCTCCCGCTCAATTTATTGATGCCAGAGTAGCTCAGGGGTAGAGCACTTCCTTGGTAAGGAAGGGGTCGGGGGTTCAATTCCCCCCTCCGGCTCAACAGGGAAATGATTTTTTAATTGATTATAGATAAACTTAATTTAATACGCTTGGAGTTATGGCAAAAGAAAAATTTGACAGGTCGAAACCGCACGTAAATGTTGGAACAATTGGTCACGTTGACCATGGTAAGACCACCCTTACAGCCGCTATCACAATGGTCCTTGCCAAGAAGGGTCTCTCTGCAATCAGAGATTTTGACTCTATTGATAATGCCCCTGAAGAAAAAGAGAGAGGTATCACTATCAACACCGCTCACGTTGAATATCAGACAGCTGCACGTCATTATGCACACGTTGATTGTCCCGGTCACGCTGACTATATTAAGAATATGGTTACAGGTGCTGCCCAGATGGACGGTGCAATTCTCGTTGTTGCTGCTACTGATGGTCCAATGCCTCAGACACGTGAACATATCCTTCTTGCACACCAGGTTAACGTTCCTAAAGTGCTTGTTTTTATGAATAAAGTCGATTCAGTTGATGATGAAGAATTGCTTGATCTCGTTGAGATGGAAGTACGCGATCTTCTCAGCTTCTACGAATTTGACGGCGAAAATGCTCCTGTTATCCGTGGTTCTGCACTAGGTGCAATGAACGGCGAAGCAAAATGGGAAGAGAAAGTAATGGACCTTATGAATGCAGTTGATTCATATATTCCTATTCCTCCCCGTGAAAATGAAAAACCTTTCCTTATGCCGGTTGAAGACGTGTTTTCAATCACAGGTCGCGGTACAGTTGCAACAGGTCGTATTGAAACTGGTGTTGTCAACACTGGTGATGAAATTGAATTGATTGGTTTGGGTGCCGGTCGTAAAACAATTTGTACAGGAGTTGAGATGTTCCGTAAGATTCTTGACAGAGGTGAAGCCGGCGATAACGTTGGTCTACTTCTTCGTGGTGTTGATAAAAAAGAGATCAAAAGAGGTATGGTTCTTGCAAAACCAGGATCCATAACACCCCACACAAAAGTTGAGGCTGAGATCTACGTTCTGAAAAAAGAAGAAGGTGGTCGTCATACTCCATTCCACAACAAATATCGTCCTCAGTTCTATGTTAGAACTCTTGACATAACAGGTGAGATTACCCTTCCTGAAGGAACAGAGATGGTTATGCCTGGTGATAACGTTACTATCACTATTGAACTGATCTACCCTGTTGCTGTAAATGTTGGTCTTCGTTTCGCTATCCGTGAAGGTGGCAGAACAGTTGGAGCCGGTGCAGTAACAAAGATTATTGAATAGGGTTTTGGAAATAGTAAGTAGTTCCGTGATATTCACGGGACTACAAAATATACGGGTGTAGCTCAGTTGGTAGAGCACTGGTCTCCAAAACCAGGTGTCGGGAGTTCGAGTCTCTCCTCCCGTGCTATAAAAGTTGATACAATGAATATAAAAGGATACTTTCAGGAATCTTACACAGAGCTGGTACATAAAGTTACCTGGCCAACTTGGAGCGAACTTCAGAACAGTGCTGTACTGGTGATGGTTGCTACGCTTATCTTCGCTCTCATTGTTGCCGGAATGGATTTTTTCTTCAGCACAGCGATGGAATTCGTTTACAGTTTGTTATATTAAAACAAGGAGAATTTTCCAATGAGTGAGAATATTAAGAAATGGTATGTGCTTCGTGCTATCGGGGGAAAAGAGAAGAAAGTGAAGGAATATATCGATAGCGAAGTTGCACGTCTCAAACTCGAAGACCATGTCTCACAGGTTCTTATCCCTACTGAAAAAGTTTATCAGATCAGGGCAGGTAAAAAGATAAGCAAAGAGAGAACTTTTTTTCCGGGGTACGTTCTAATTGAAGCTGTACTCTCTGGGGAAATACCTCATTTATTGAGAAATGTACCAAATGTTATAGGATTTCTTGGTTCACAGGATGGAGAGCCGGTTCCTCTCAGAAAATCTGAGATCAACAGGATACTTGGTAAAGTGGATGAACTGAATGCCAGCGATGAAGAATTAAATGTACCTTTCTTCGTAGGCGAATCAGTCAAAGTGATCGATGGTCCGTTTAACAGCTTTACAGGTATAATAGAAGAGGTGAATGATGAAAAGAAAAAGCTTAAGGTGATGGTTAAGATATTTGGCAGAAAAACACCCCTTGAGCTCAGTTTTATGCAGGTTGAAAAAGAGAATTAACAGAAGATATTGACAGTTGTAATATTCATAATGCTTCCTGAATAACTGTCAAGCTCTCGCAATAAACACGCAAATTTTAAATTATGGCAAAAGAAGTAGCTGGACTAATCAAGTTACAGATTCGTGGCGGAGCGGCAAATCCATCTCCACCTGTAGGACCTGCTTTAGGTTCTAAAGGTGTGAATATCATGGATTTTTGTAAGCAATTCAATGCGAGGACTCAGGACAAAGCTGGAAAAGTAATCCCGGTAGTGATAACAGTATATGCAGACAAAACATTCGAGTTTGTTACTAAAACACCACCGGTTGCAATACAGCTTCTTGAAGTAGCTAAGTCGAAGAAAGGTTCCAAAGAACCAAACAGAGACAAAGTAGCAAGTATAAACTGGGACCAGGTTAAAACAATTGCTTCAGATAAAATGGAGGACTTAAACTGTTTTACAGTTGAGTCTGCCATGAAAATGGTAGCCGGCACCGCAAGAAGTATGGGAATTGTCGTTAAAGGCGAATTTCCAGTAAATAATTAATTAAAGAAAAATGACTAAACTTACCAAAAACCAGAAGTTTGCCCTTGAAAAAATAGATGGGGACAAGCTTTATACGTTAAAAGAGGCATCTGCTTTGGTTAAGGAAATCACCAAAACCAAGTTTGATGCATCAGTTGACTTAGATGTAAGGTTAGGTATAGATCCAAGAAAATCCAATCAGATGGTTCGTGGTGTTGTCTCACTTCCTCATGGAACAGGACGGGAAACACGCGTTCTTGTACTCTGCACTCCCGACAAGGAAGCTGAGGCAAGAGAAGCCGGAGCTGATTTTGTTGGTCTTGACGATTTTGTCGATAAGATCAAAGCAGGTTGGACAGATATGGACGTTATCATAACCATGCCTTCAGTCATGGGGAAAGTCGGTCAGTTAGGTCGAATACTCGGTCCGAGAGGACTGATGCCGAACCCCAAAAGTGGAACTGTCACAATGGAAATCGGTAAGGCTGTTAAAGAAGTGAAGCAAGGTAAGATTGATTTCAAAGTTGATAAGACCGGAATCATTCATACTTCAATCGGAAAAGTCTCTTTCGAGCCAGAAAAGATCGTCGATAATGCTAAGGAATTCATCTCTATGGTGAATAAGCTTAAACCGGCTGCTGCAAAAGGAACCTACATTCGTAGCCTTTTCCTTTCAAGCACAATGAGCCCGGGCATTAAGGTTGATCCTAAAGGTCTTGATGATTAATTTGTTAAGTTAAAACTCGAAAAGAAATTATGAGACGAGAAGAAAAAATTGCTATCATAGACAGCCTGACTGAGAAATTAAAAGAGTACAGCCATTTTTACCTGACTGATACCGCTCAACTCAATGCAGCTGATACAAGTGATCTGAGAAGAAAGTGCTTCGAAAAGGATATTAAACTTATCGTGGTAAAAAACACTCTCCTCAAAAGAGCGCTGGATAACACTACCGGAGACTTTGAAGAACTTTATCCTGTTCTTAAAGGTACTACCTCTATCATGTTAACTAAAACCGGAAACTCTCCTGCCAAACTTATCAAGGAATTCCGCAGAAAACATGACAAACCTATTCTGAAAGGAGCATACGTACAGGAATCTGTTTATGTTGGCGACAACATGCTTGATTCACTTGTTTCAGTGAAAACTAAACATGAGCTTATTGGTGATATCATCATGATGTTGCAATCACCGGCAAAAAACGTTATTTCAGCTTTACAATCAGGTGGAAATACATTACATGGTGTTCTTGAGACACTATCTAAAAGAGCAGAATAATTAAAGTATAATCAAATTTAAAAATCGATAAATATGGCAGATCTTAAGAAATTTGCAGAAGAATTGGTAAACTTATCTGTAAAAGAGGTAAACGAACTTGCAAAAATACTCAAAGATGAGTATGGTATTGAACCAGCAGTTGCTGCAGTTGCAGCAGCTCCCGTAGCCGCTGAGGCAGCAGTAGTTGAAGAGAAATCAACATTTGATGTTATTCTCAAAGCAGCTGGCGCACAGAAATTACAGATAGTTAAACTGGTTAAAGATATCACCGGATTAGGATTGAAAGAAGCCAAAGCAGTGGTAGATTCCGCACCCGGTCCTGTTAAAGAAGGTGTCTCAAAAGAAGAAGCTGAAGCTATTAAAGGTCAATTAGTTGAAGCAGGAGCTGAAGTTGAACTTAAATAAGTTATACCTATTTGCTGGGTTATAGGTTTGGTCCCGATTTTTCGGGACTAAGCCTTTTTGTTCTTTAAATTATAAGTTCACTTAATCTTTTAATAAATGTCCTCAAAAAATACCGAAAGAATAAGTTTTGCCTCCAGGAAGAATCAACTCGAATACCCTGATTTTCTGGATGTTCAGTTAAAATCCTTCGGCGAGTTTTTCCAACTTGGAACTACTCCCGAAAACCGGAAAAAGGAAGGACTTTTCAAAGTCTTTACCGAGAATTTCCCGATAACTGACACCAGGAATAACTTCGTTCTTGAATTTCTGGAATATTATATAGATCCTCCCCGATATACCATAGAAGAATGTATTGAACGCGGCCTTACTTTCAGCGTCCCCCTTAAAGCTAAACTAAAGCTTTATTGTACTGACCCTGAACATGAGGACTTCGATACAGTTATCCAGGATGTTTACCTGGGTACGGTACCTTATATGACAGAGCGTGCAACATTCGTTATCAATGGCGCGGAAAGGGTCGTAGTTTCACAATTACACAGATCGCCCGGAGTATTCTTCGGACAGAGCGTCCATGCCAACGGAACTAAACTCTATTCCGCCAGGATTATTCCTTTCAAAGGATCATGGATCGAATTTGCTACTGACATTAATAATGTGATGTATGCATACATCGACAGGAAGAAAAAACTGCCGGTGACAACACTTCTCCGTGCTATCGGATTCGAAAGCGATAAAGATATTCTGGAGATTTTCAACCTTGCTGAAGAACATAAAGTATCAAAAACAAACGTCAAAAAACTTGTTGGGAGAAAACTGGCAGCCAGGGTTCTTAAAACATGGGTAGAAGACTTCGTTGACGAAGATACAGGCGAGGTAGTTTCAATAGAAAGAAATGAGGTAATACTTGACAGGGAAACTGTGATCGAAGGCGATCATGTTGATCTTATAGTTGATTCCGGTTCAAAAGCTATTCTTTTGCACAAGGATGATTCTACCCTTTCAGATTACGCTATCATATATAATACACTCCAGAAGGATCCGTGTAACTCTGAAAAAGAGGCAGTTATCTATATTTACCGTCAGCTCAGAAATGCTGAACCGCCCGACGAGGCAACAGCCCGCGACGTAATTGATAAACTATTTTTCTCTGATAAGAGATACGACCTTGGTGAAGTTGGCCGTTACAGGATCAACAAAAAACTCGGACTTAACACAGAAATGAATGTTAAGATCCTTACACGGGAAGATATAATAAAAATTATCGGCTACCTTATCGAGCTTATTAACTCTAAGACCGATATTGATGATATTGATCACCTCAGCAACAGGAGGGTGCGTACCGTTGGTGAACAGCTTTATGCCCAGTTCGGCGTTGGCCTTGCCCGTATGGCACGTACGATCCGCGAGAGAATGAATGTAAGGGATAACGAAGTATTTACTCCGGTTGACCTTATCAATTCAAAAACTCTTTCATCAGTAATAAACTCATTTTTTGGAACCAACCAGTTGTCACAGTTCATGGACCAGACAAACCCATTGGCTGAGATGACTCATAAACGCCGTATGTCAGCCCTGGGTCCAGGTGGTCTTTCGAGAGAAAGAGCCGGATTCGAGGTTAGGGACGTTCATTATACACACTATGGCCGTCTTTGCCCGATTGAAACACCTGAAGGACCTAACATCGGTCTTATTTCATCCCTTTGTGTTTATGCCAAAATCAACGATCTCGGTTTTATAGAAACTCCATACCGAAAGGTTAATAACGCTCAGGTCGATTTCAGTGAAGAGGGAATTATATGGCTCAGCGCTGAAGAAGAAGAAGAAAAAATGATTGCTCAGGCAAATGCTCCTCTTCTTAAAGACGGACATTTTGAAAATGCAAGGGCAAAATGCAGATATGAAGCTGATTATCCATTCGAAGAGGTAACGAAAGTTGACCTCATGGACGTCGCTCCGAACCAGATTGCATCAATAGCTGCCTCTCTTATTCCATTCCTCGAGCATGATGATGCCAACAGGGCACTCATGGGTTCAAACATGATGCGACAGGCTGTTCCGATTATCAGCCCTGAAGCACCAATCGTAGGAACAGGCCTCGAAGGACAGGTAATCCGCGACAGCCGGATACTATTTGCTGCCGAAGGTGACGGTATTGTTGAATACGTCGATTCAAACGAAATTGTTATCAGGTACACCCGTACCGATGAGGAAAAATTCGTAAGCTTCGATGATGATATCAAACGGTACACTTTGCCTAAATACAGAAAGACAAACCAGAACACCTGTATCAACCTTATCCCTGTTGTTAAGAAAGGTGAGAAAGTTGCTAAAGGTCAGGTTCTTACAGAAGGGTACGGAACCAAGAACGGTGAACTTGCACTTGGCAGAAACCTGAAAGTGGCATTCATGCCATGGAAAGGCTACAACTTTGAGGATGCTATTGTAATATCCGAAAAGGTTGTTCAGGAAGATATGTTCACATCAGTACATATCGATGAATATCTTCTTGAGGTACGTGATACAAAACGTGGTCTCGAAGAATTAACTTCTGATATTCCTAACGTAAGTGAAGAAGCAACCAAACACCTTGATGAGAATGGTCTTATCAGGATTGGTGCTCATATTAAACCGGGAGATATCCTTATTGGAAAAATTACTCCTAAAGGTGAATCAGATCCTTCGCCGGAAGAAAAACTTCTTCGTGCTATCTTCGGTGACAAAGCCGGTGATGTTAAAGATGCATCACTGAAAGCCGGTCCTTCACTCGAAGGTGTTGTCATTGATAAAAAACTTTTCACAAGAGCTATCAAAGACAGAAAAGCTAAGGCAGTTGAGAAACCTTTGCTCGACAAAATTGAGGTTGAATTCAACAGAAGCGCTGAAGAACTGAAAGCAAGACTTGTAGATAAACTTTTCATTCTTGTTAATGGTAAAACATCACAGGGTGTTAAAGATTACCTCAACGTTGACGTCATTCCAAAAGGAAGCAAGTTCACCCTTAAGCAATTGCAGGAAGTTGATTTTCTTAACATTAATCCAAGCAAATGGACAACTGATAAGAAGAAAAACGACAGCATCAAACTGCTTCTTCATAATTATATTATTAAGTATAAGGAGATTGATGGCGTTTACAAACGAAGGAAATACAACATTACAATAGGTGATGAGCTGCCTGCAGGTATTGTGCGTCTTGCAAAAGTTTATATTGCCAAGAAACGTAAGATAAAAGTGGGAGATAAGATGGCCGGACGTCATGGTAACAAAGGTATCGTTGCCAGAATAGTAAGGGCTGAAGATATGCCATTCCTAGAAGACGGGACTCCGGTTGACATCGTTCTAAATCCTCTGGGTGTTCCCTCGAGGATGAACCTTGGGCAGATCTATGAAACCGTACTGGGCTGGGCAGGTCAGAAACTGGGTATTACATTCTCTACTCCGATTTTCGATGGTGCTACTCTTGATCAGATCACTTCATATACTGAGAAAGCTGAAGTTCCACGATATGGTAAAACATATCTCCACGATGGAGGAACGGGTGAAAGATTCGACCAGCCTGCTACTGTTGGTGTTATATACATGTTGAAACTTGGTCACATGGTTGATGATAAGATGCACGCCCGTTCAATCGGACCGTATTCGCTTATAACTCAACAACCATTGGGTGGTAAAGCCCAGTTTGGTGGTCAGAGGTTTGGTGAGATGGAAGTTTGGGCTCTCGAAGCATTCGGTGCTGCTCATATCCTGCAGGAGATACTTACAATTAAGTCGGATGATGTTATCGGCCGTGCCAAAGCATACGAAGCAATTGTAAAAGGAGAACCAATGCCTTTACCCGGTATTCCTGAATCGCTTAATGTGCTGTTGCACGAACTCAGAGGCCTCGGATTGAGCATTATACTCGATTAGGCAGAGCCTTTCGATTTTGTTTTTAATTATGAATAAAAAAAAATCAGCATATGTCATTCAGAAGAGATAACAAAACAAAAACAAGTTACTCAAAGATATCAATCGGACTTGCATCACCTGAAGAGATCCTCGATCGTTCGAGCGGTGAAGTCCTGAAGCCTGAAACAATAAATTACCGTACCTACAAACCTGAGCGCGATGGTCTTTTCTGCGAAAGGATTTTTGGTCCGGTGAAGGATTACGAGTGCCATTGCGGAAAATACAAAAGGATTCGCTACAAGGGAATAGTGTGCGATCGTTGCGGTGTTGAAGTTACCGAGAAAAAAGTCCGCCGTGAAAGAATGGGGCACATTTCCCTGGTTGTTCCGGTTGCTCATATCTGGTACTTCAGATCATTGCCAAATAAAATTGGTTATCTGATTGGTCTTCCCACAAAGAAACTTGATTCGATAATATATTACGAAAGATATGTTGTTATAAATCCGGGTATTAAAGCGGTCGATGGTGTTAAATACCTCGATTTCCTTACAGAAGAGGAGTACCTTGAAATAACAGAATCACTTCCCAAAGAAAATCAGTATCTCGAAGAGGGCCATCCTGATAAGTTTGTTGCTGATATGGGTGCTGAAGCTTTGTATAAACTGCTGGCGCGCATCGACCTTGACGAAATGTCATATAATCTTCGTCACAGGGCAAATACAGAAACATCACAACAGCGTAAAAATGAGGCGCTTAAACGTCTTCAGGTTGTTGAAGCTTTCAGGGATTCCAAGCTGGTTAACAAACCTGAATGGATGATTATTAAAGTTGTACCGGTTATTCCTCCCGAGTTAAGGCCTCTCGTGCCTCTTGATGGCGGTCGGTTTGCAACAAGCGACCTTAACGACCTTTACAGAAGGGTTATAATAAGAAACAACCGTCTGAAAAGGCTGATAGAGATAAAAGCTCCGGAGGTTATTCTTCGAAACGAAAAACGAATGCTTCAGGAAGCTGTCGATTCTTTGTTCGATAACTCCAGAAAAGCAAACGCTGTTAAAACTGATGCTAACAGACCACTGAAATCTCTCAGCGACAGCTTAAAAGGGAAACAGGGCAGGTTCCGTCAGAATCTTCTTGGAAAAAGAGTTGACTATTCTGCACGTTCGGTAATTGTTGTTGGACCGGAACTCGCTCTTCATGAATGCGGTTTGCCGAAAGATATGGCTGCCGAGCTCTTTAAGCCATTCATAATCCGTAAGTTAATTGAGCGTGGTATAGTAAAAACAGTTAAGTCAGCAAAGAAAATTGTTGACAGGAAAGACCCTGTAGTCTGGGATATTCTTGAAAACGTTCTTAAAGGACACCCTGTATTGCTAAACCGTGCTCCAACACTTCACAGGCTTGGTATACAGGCTTTCCAGCCAAAGCTTATTGAAGGAAAAGCTATCCAGCTACACCCACTCGTTTGTACAGCGTTCAACGCTGACTTCGATGGTGACCAGATGGCTGTTCACCTTCCATTGGGTAATGGTGCAGTGCTAGAAGCTCAGATGCTTATGCTGGCTTCTCATAATATTCTTAACCCTGCTAATGGTGCGCCGATTACTGTTCCTTCACAGGATATGGTTCTTGGTCTCTACTATATTACCAAGGGAAGAAAGAGTACACCAACTGAAAAAGTAAGAGGTGAAGGTCTCACATTCTATTCACCACAGGAAGTTAACATCGCCTATAACGAAAAGAAAATTGACCTCCACGCTCATATAAAAGTGAAAGTCAATGACAGGGTTAATGGTGAATTTGTAAATCATATCATTGAGACTACAGTAGGAAGGGTCATATTCAACCAGCATGTACCCACTGAAGTAGGTTATATAAATGAAATTCTTACAAAGAAATCTCTGCGTGATATAATCGGACGCGTGCTTAAACTTGCAGGAACAGCAAAAGCTGCAGATTTCCTCGATGCAATTAAGAATCTTGGATTTTATTCAGCTTTCAAAGGCGGATTATCATTTAATCTTGACGACGTTATTATTCCTGAAGAAAAAACGAAATTTGTTAACGAAGGATACGAGCAGGTTGAGGAGGTTCTCACCAACTACAGCATGGGATTCATCACTAACAATGAACGATACAACCAGATCATTGACATCTGGACACATGTTAACGCCAGACTTACCCAGTCGCTGATGAAACAGCTTTCAAATGATAAACAGGGCTTCAACTCTGTATATATGATGCTTGACTCAGGTGCAAGGGGTTCCAAAGAGCAGATACGTCAGCTCTCAGGGATGAGGGGTCTTATGGCCAAACCTCAAAAATCAGGCGCTGCAGGTTCGGAGATCATTGAAAACCCTATCCTTTCTAACTTTAAAGAAGGGTTATCGGTTCTTGAATACTTTATCTCAACTCACGGTGCCCGTAAAGGTCTTGCCGATACGGCTCTTAAAACTGCTGATGCAGGGTATCTGACACGTCGTCTTGTTGACGTTTCACAGGATGTTATTGTTAATGAAGAGGATTGCGGTACTCTGAGAGGTCTTGTTGCAACAGCTATCAAAAAAAATGAAGAAGTTGTTGAATCACTCTATGAAAGAGTACTGGGACGTACAACTGTTCATAACGTTTATCATCCATTAACAGGTGAACTGATTATTGAATCAGGACAGGAGCTTACTGAAGAACTTGCTCAAAAAATAGAAGATTCTCCGATCGAACAGGTTGAGATCCGTTCAGTTCTGACATGCGAATCGAAAAAAGGAACATGCTCGAAATGTTACGGTCGTAATCTTTCAACAGGACGTATGGTTCAGAAGGGCGAAGCAGTCGGTGTTATTGCTGCACAGAGTATCGGTGAACCCGGTACACAGCTTACACTTCGTACATTCCACGTTGGAGGTACCGCTTCGAATATTACTACAGAATCCAGACTCGTTGCCCGTTATGGTGGTATTGCAGAAATTGAAGAATTGAGATCTGTACCCAAAAAAGACAACGAAAAGGGAGATATAGACATCGTTATCGGTCGGCTTGCAGAGCTTAGGATCGTTGACAAGAAAACAGGTATTGCTCTTACAACACATACAATTCCTTATGGATCAAAGCTTTATATCAAGCCTGGTCAGGAAATTGAAAAAGGAAAATTAATCTGCGAATGGGATCCGTTCAACGCAGTTATCATCTCTGAAATGGCCGGTAAAATCGGTTACGATTATCTAATAGAAGGTATCACTTTCCGTGATGAATCTGATGAGCAGACCGGCTTTAAAGAGAAAGTTATTATTGAAAGCCGTGACAAGACTAAGAACCCTGCTATAAAGATTTTGGGTCCGAAGGACGAAGAACTCAGGGTATATAACCTTCCTGTTGGCGCTCATATGGTTGTTGAAACCAATAAAATGATCGAAGCCGGTGAAGTTCTTGCAAAAATACCTCGTGCTGTTGGTAAATCCGGTGACATTACCGGTGGTCTTCCCCGTGTTACCGAACTTTTCGAAGCGCGTAATCCGTCTAATCCTGCAATTGTTTCAGAGATTGATGGTGAAGTGACTTTCGGAAAAATAAAGAGAGGTAACAGGGAAATTTCCATAAAATCAAAAACAGACGAGATCAAAAAATATCTTGTACCACTGTCGAAACAGATACTTGTTCAGGAAAATGATTACGTAAAAGCTGGAGTTCCTCTTTCTGACGGTGCAATTACTCCCTCTGATATCCTTGCAATTAAAGGACCAACAAAAGTACAGGAATACATTGTTAATGAGGTTCAGGAAGTTTATCGTTTGCAGGGTGTTAAGATCAATGATAAACACTTTGAAGTTATTGTCCGTCAGATGATGCGCAAGGTGGAAATTGTTGACCCGGGCGATACTAAATTCCTTGAACGTCAGGTTGTTGATAAGCTTGAGTTTATGGATGAGAACGACTGGATTTATGGAAAAAAAGTGATTATTGATGGCGGCGATTCACCAACTCTTAAGCCGGGTATGATCATTTCAGCACGTAAACTCAGGGATGATAATTCAGCCCTTAAGCGCCGCGACCTGAAAGTTGCTGATGCAAGAGATGCAATACCTGCAACATCAAGTCAGGTATTACAGGGTATAACAAGGGCCGCTTTGCAGACAAACAGCTTCTTCTCTGCTGCATCGTTCCAGGAGACCACAAAAGTCCTTAATGAGGCAGCCATACTTGGTAAGGTTGACAGACTTGAAGGACTTAAGGAAAACGTTATTGTGGGTCACCTTATACCTGCCGGTACAGGCCAGCGTGAATATAACAGCATAATTGTCGGTTCACTTGAGGAATATGACAGTCTTGTTGGTGTTGAGCCTGAAGCAGAACCTGCTGAAGTTGTAAAAGTTAAGTAATTATAAGTGTGAATTTATCATGACAGATCCCAATAACCAAAACCAGATCAGTATTGAACTGAACGAGGAAGTTGCTCAGGGAACATATTCAAACCTTGCGGTAATAACTCATTCTGCCTCAGAGTTTGTAGTTGATTTTATACGTATAATGCCGGGTATTCCGAAAGCACAGGTGAAATCAAGGATAATCCTTACCCCTGAGCATGCCAAACGACTGGTTGCTGCACTTGAGGACAATATCTTAAAATACGAATCTGTTCATGGTTTTATAAAAGAAGTAAAGGGTTCAGAGCCTGTAATGCCGCTAACCTTTGGTGGTCCGACAGCACAGGCTTGATTTTGCCTGACTCCAAATATAAGCCGTCAAATCAATCATTTTGACGGCTTATTTTTTGATATGACTGAAATAAAACTTTACTTTGTGTGTTATTATATTAAACCGCGATAGATAGATAAAAATGAGAGATTATATCATACGGAAACTACTTGTTGTATTAATATTTACAATTCCAATTGTCTCATATACAGGATGCAAGAAGCAGGCGCGTTGTGGATGCGACAAAGATGTTCTCTTTTCATATGAAAAATCATTGACCGACGATACGCGCCAGCTTATTGATTATAACAAATTGATATTTAATGAGGAAGGGACAACTGCTTATTTCTCATTAGGTTATTCGTCATACTATTTTTGTAATCCGGTTGAAATGTTTGCGAAATACAAATCATTTTCTTCGGGAGGTCAGATTTATATTTCAGGAGATGTTTTCTGGGAATGTAATTACCTGTATAGCAGCAGTAACTATTCGTATCAAAGCTATTATAAAGTGTACAACATACACGTAACCGCACTTGAGGTTCAGCTATACGGAAAATAATCCATATACTTTCTTTTTCACAAGCCTTGTGTACGTTTCAGACTTCTTTCATTGCATGTAAGAATTTTACTTGTAATTTTGTATATTTCAGAAAACTCAGCAATGGAGCGTTATAACGTATCTTTTACCGGAGCAGGAAAAGTAGCAGGAGCTCTGGTTAAAGTATTGCATAATTCCGGATTTACAATTGAAAAGATTGTATCAAAAAATAAAGGAAACGGTCGCCGTCTTGCTGATTCCTATAAGGCTGAATGGTCTGACAAGATCTCGTTCCCTGATTCAACAAATGTAATTATTGTTGCAGTTCCCGATAAACAACTTAAAACTGTACTTAAAAATTTAGATTGCTCCCCGGAAACCCTGGTTGTTCACACAGCAGGTAGCCTGGGCCTTGAAGTTTTTCCTGATTCAATTAAAAGGAAAGGTGTATGGTATCCTCTTCAGACTTTTTCAAAAGATCGTAATATTGAGTTTAATGATCTTCCATTCTTTCTTGAAGCATCTGACAATGAGTCACTTGAATTACTAAGGAACATTACAGAGGCTATAGGCGGGAGAGCCTGGTTTATTGATGCCGGCCAGAGAAAAATATTGCATGTGGCGGCTGTATTTGTTAATAATTTCACAAATCATATGCTCACTATAGGCAAAGATATTGCTGGCAATGCGGGATTACCGTTTAGTATATTTGAATCCCTGGTAAAGGAGACATTCTCAAAAGCACTTGAGCTGGGACCTGAGAATTCCCAGACAGGTCCTGCAATACGAAATGATTTTAATACTATCGATAACCATCTGAATTTACTATCTTTCTCCACAGAAACCAAAAACGTTTACAAAGAAGTCACCCAATCTATAATTCACTATTATAAAGGAATAGAAAAATGACCAATTTCAAGGAAGATCTTGCACGGGTTAAAGCATTCGTATTTGATATAGATGGGGTTCTTTCGCTTCAGACTATTGATCTTAATGCTTTTGGTGTGCCGAACAGAACTGTCAATCTGAGAGATGGATATGCATTACAGCTTGCTGTGAAAAAAGGTTATATCGTTGGTGTAATTTCTGGATGTAATGCCAAAGAATATCAACGCAGACTAAAAGGCCTGGGAATAAAGGATGTTTATCTGAACAGCCGTTCAAAAGCAGATCACTTTGCTCATTTCCTTAAAAAATATAAGCTGAACAGCACAAATGTATTATATATGGGCGATGATATACCTGATTTTCACATCATGAAACAGGCCGGGATAGCCGTTTGTCCTTCCGATGCGGATAGCGAAATAAGGCAGATATCATCATACATTTCAGATAAAAAGGGTGGTGAAGGTTGTGTGAGGGATGTGATTGAACAGGTATTAAGACTTCACAATAATTGGATGGATTCTGAAGCATTTACATGGTAATTATGAAGGCATTCTTAAATCTTATCAGATGGCCTAATCTCCTTATTGTTGCTCTGACAATGATTTTGATGAGGTATTGCGTTATTGAACCACTGATCAGTAAGATCATTGTGATTCCGGTAAGCGGAACAGGCGAAGGTTTGCCAATGAGCCTGCAGTTTCCATGGTATGATTTTGTTCTTCTGGTTTTAGCAACAATATTCATTACAGCAGGAGGGTACGTAATAAACGATTATTTTGATATTAAGACTGACCTCATAAATAAGGGTAAGGTAATTGTGGGGACAAAAATATCAAGGCGCAAGGCTATGATGTGGCATAATGTATTTAACCTTGCCGGGGTTGCAATTGGTTTTTATATTTCATGGAAGGCCGGATACATATGGCTTGGAGCTCTTTTTCTGATGGTGTCCGGATTGCTTTATTTCTATTCAGCAAGCTACAAAAGACAATTTCTTATAGGTAATATGATTGTTGGCCTTCTCACTGCAGCAGTACCATTACTTGTAGTTCTGTATGAATGGCCTGCATTATACAGATACTATGCAGTAAATGCTGTGGAATTGCCCCAATTTAATTTCATTATTTATTGGATAGGAGGGTTTTCACTTTTTGCATTTCTTACCACTCTGACACGTGAAATTATAAAGGATATTGAAGACTACGAGGGTGATATTGCATATGGAAGAAACACCATTCCAATTATTATAGGTACGCTTAATGCGAAAATAGTATCGGTCAGCCTGATAATCATTACTCTGGGACTGCTTTATTTTACCTGGTATATATTCGTAAATGACTTTATTACTTTGATTTATCTTTCTACTGTAATTTCAGTACCTCTTTTATTCGTTGTTTATAAGGTTATCAGGAGTCAGAGTAAAAAACAACTGCACAGTACCAGCAGAATAATGAAAATAGTAATGCTGACAGGCCTTCTCTATGCCGTGGTAGTTAAAGTTATTCTTACCTGGAATCTATACTAGTTATGCTTAAAGAATCTTTTGCCAGATTCAGGATTATCCTGGCCTCACAGTCCCCGCGTCGTCAACAATTGTTAAAGGAGCTAGGTCTGAATTTTGAGGTCAGGATTAAGGATTTTCCCGAGACATTTCCTGAAAATCTTGAAGGAAAGGATATTGCTCTCTATATTGCAAAACAAAAAGCTGAATTATTCAAATCGGAGATTGCTGATGATGAGATAGTTATTACTGCCGACACAATTGTTTGGTGTGATAATATGGTTCTTGGGAAACCGGTGGATAAAGAGGATGCGATGAGAATATTAAGAAAAATTTCTGGAAATATTCATGAGGTGATCACAGGAGTATGCCTGCTTTCAAAAGAAAAGGAAAAATTATTTTCAGTCTCTACCAAAGTGACTTTTGAAGTAATAACTGATGAAGATATTGAGTTTTATGTTAAAAATTTCAGTCCATTTGACAAAGCAGGAGCATATGGTATCCAGGAGTGGATCGGTATTATCGGTTGTAGCAGTATAGAGGGATCATATTTTAACGTTGTTGGATTACCGGTGCATCAGCTTTATAAGGAACTGCAGGAGTTTGTTGGATAGGGTAGTAAATTTTTTTAGAGGTTAAATATTAAAATTTATATAGTTATGATGATCAAGTTACTAAATATCAGCATATTGCTGGTTCTGACATTAATTCCTGTATCGAAAGCCGATGAGGGTATGTGGATACCTATTCTTATTGAAAAATATAATATCAAACTGATGCAGGAGAAAGGATTTAAGCTATCTGCTGAAGATATTTATAGTATCAATAAGGCCTCTATGAAAGATGCTGTGCTTCATTTTGGAGGCGGCTGTACAGGCGAGATAATCTCAGGTGAAGGACTCCTTATCACAAATCACCACTGCGGTTATGGCCAGATACAGGAACACTCAAGTCTTGAACATGACTATCTGACAAACGGATTCTGGGCGATGTCGCAAAAGGAAGAACTCGTAAACCCCGGACTCACCGTTACTATACTGAAATGGATGGAAGATGTAACTGAAAAGGTACTCACGGGTGTTACTGATGCTATGGATCAGCAGGCACGTGACAGGATAATTAGTGCTAACGTAGCAGAAATTCAGAAGAACGCTGTTGAAGGAACAGGCTACAGGGCAATGGTACGCCCATTTTATATGGGAAATCAGTATTTCCTTTTTGTAAACGAGATCTTCAGAGATGTACGTCTTGTTGGAGCACCGCCATCAGCAATTGGAAAATTCGGAGGAGATACGGACAACTGGATCTGGCCACGCCATACGGGTGACTTTTCGCTTTTCAGGATTTATGCGGATAAGAATAATAAACCTGCTGATTATTCAAAAGACAATGTGCCTTACAAGCCTGCATATTTTTTCCCGATTTCTTTGAAGGGAGTCAGGGAAGGTGATTTTACAATGGTATTCGGCTACCCCGGAACGACATATCAGTATGTGTCATCTCATCATATAGATATGGTAAAGAATTACATTAACCCGAAATTGATTGACATCAGAACAAAAAAGATTGAAATTATAAATGAGGGAATGAATGCTGACCCACTTATAAGAATTCAATATTCTTCTAAAGTTGCCGGCATCTCCAACTCATGGAAGAAATGGATTGGTGAGATCCAGGGATTAAATAAAATGAACACCATTGGGAAAAAGCAGGACTATGAATCAGGTTTTTCAGCCTGGGTAAGCGGAGAATCATCAAGGATGACAAAATATGGGAATATCCTTCCCCGTTACAAAGAATTATATGATAAGCTCAGGGAGTTTACCCTTGTTAACAATTACACCACAGAAGTTATCAATGGTGCTGAAACTTTTTCCATTGCAAGAAGCCTCAGAGGCTTGGCTGATCAGTATAAAAAAGGTGAATCTGATACAAAACTTGAAAAAGAAAGAATACTTGCTGCCGCAGAAGAATTCTATAAAGATTTTAACAGGCAAACAGATAAGAAGCTTTTTGCTGCTGTAATGAAAATGTACGGAGAAAACCTTGATGTTAAGTGGCAGACTCCGGAATATTTAAGATTTAAAAATGAATATAAAGGTGATTTTGAGGCATTTGCAGAAGATATTTACCAGAAATCGATTTTTCCGGACCCGGATAAATTCAGAGCTTTTGTAACCGGCTTCAATAAGTCATCGGTTAAAAAACTGGAAAAGGATCCTTTCTACATAATTGCAAACGGAGCAACAGATTTTATTTCAAAAAATGTCAGGGAAGATCTGCTTGCCTTAAATGCTGAACTTCAGCAACTTAACAGACAATTTATGGCAGCACAGATGGAATATGATAAAGAGAAGTTGTTTTATCCCGATGCCAATTCAACATTGCGTGTCTCTTATGGAAAGGTGATGGGCTACAAACCAAAAGATGCAGTTTATTTTACACAATACACAACGCTGAATGGAATAATTGAAAAAGATAATCCTGAAATATATGATTATGATGTGCCGGATAAACTGAAAGAACTTTATGAAAAGAAAGATTTCGGCCGTTACACGCAGGATGGTGAAGTCCCGGTCTGCTTCATCGCAAATAACCATACAACAGGTGGAAATTCCGGCAGTCCGGTGTTAAATGCCGATGGTCATCTGATAGGTGTTAATTTTGACAGGGCATGGGAGGGAGTTGCAAGCGATATGGCCTATAATCCTGAGCAGAGCCGTAATATCAGTCTGGATATCAGATACGCATTATTTCTCATTGATAAATTTGCCGGTGCAGGGTATTTGCTGGAAGAAATGACCCTGATAGAATAAATATCTAAGGACACGCCATGGCATGTCCCTTATAGATCGTGCAACAAGGACACACCATGGATTTGCCCTTACTTACCTTTTTGCCGTAATACATCCTGAATTCTTAAAATCTTATAGTATATTTTATTTTCACCCTGGCTTCATATATTTCCGGTCTGAATCGCTCCATCGGATCAATCAATGGCGAGTTCCAGGTTACATAAATGGCTTTACCGGGCTTGATTATCCATTGAAGTCTCGACTGCCACCCAATTGTTTCGGACTGGTTTTCATACTGGGCAAAATTATTCCACGACAGGTTAGGTGAGAACAAGAAGTTCAGGTTGAGCCTGTAGATCTGGGCAATAAAATCTCCTTCTTTTAGATTTACCCATCTTCTGTCTGATTCGATACTGATAAATACCGGTACACAAATCTTATATCCGGCCTGTACAAGCCAGTCAGTTCTTCTTCCCGAATAAAATGTTCCAAAACCAAACCTGGTGGAGGCCCAGAAATTTCTTCTTTTTGCAGAAGCTAACTGAACCGAATGACGCCAGAAATGATATTCATCGACGGGAACTCTGATTGTGTCGAAAATATTAAAATCATTTGTAAGTATATCGTACTGATACTGTGATGATAAGGATACTATATCACCGCTTATAAAAGTAATATTTGAATAATTGAAGTCTACTTCGGCACTCTGCAGATCTCCTGTGGTAAGTTCGGAAATAAGATCGTACCTGAAACCTGATTTTACTTGCAGGATCGGGGAATTTACTGGTCTGGGACCGACCGAGAATCCTCCATAGAAATCCCTGATATTACTTCTTGGTAAAAATCCAAGCCCGGGTTTAAAGTTTTCACCTATCTGAAGATAACCTACTCTGAAGTTGATCAGATCATTAGGAAAATTCAGTTCAGTTCCGAAGGAAAGATCTTCTCCTTTTAAGCCTTTTGTAAATGATTTGACGCCATACAGATTATATGTGACATTTTTATTGCCGGCAAATTCAGATGTTGCCAGCCTTAAATCGATCCCTGCAAGGGAGTTATCTATATCTGAAAGTGCATTGCCATTGGTTCCGATTATTCCTATAGACGATTGTTTGCCAATATTCCTCGATATTCTTCCAACGCTGTACCCGGGATTATCCCATCTGTTATCATCTTTGATATGCAGAAGTCCGAAATTCAATTTCCCTGTTTTTCCAGTGAATTTTCCTCCATACTTAATAGCAACCGGGTTCCCACCGGCATCCAGCCCCATACGGCGTGAGAAAAATGGCATCATTGCGTTACCCTGTGGATTTTCACGATCCCCGTTGATACCGAAAGTAAAATAATTTGCTCCGTCAAGGAAGAAATCTCTTTTTTCGGGGAAGTAGAGGTTAAAACGGGTAAGGTTAATTTGTTTCTCGTCTACCTCTGTCTGTGCAAAATCAGTATTGACCGTGATTGCGGCTTTCAGCGAGGGGGTTATTTGATAGAAAGCATCCAATCCTCCATTGAGAACAGCATCCGGAGTTGAATTAAGTTTTTTGCTTACCCCACCGGTAGCATAAGGGATAATATCGAGACCTATACCCTGGGTTATATTTTCCAGACCGGTAATCCTGCCTGCATCCGATACACCAAATTTATCTGCATTAAGCGTTGTTGCTGGCCAGTATGAGGATTCAGACTTTCTTTTAATGTGCCTTATCAGCTTTAATCCCCATGTATCGGCTCCCTTTTTAAAACCAAGTGTTTTAAAAGGTATTATGAGTTCACCATCCCATCCGGTGTCTGTTATCCTTGCTTTCCCGTCCCAAAGGCCATCCCATGATTTATTAAAATCCTTACCGTTTTCACTTATCATGGCATCTCCAATACTTCCCCTGGGACCTATCTGAAACCAGTAGCCATTTCTGCCATCAAGATAAGTGTCAAAAATAACCTGAACCCTGTCATCGTCGCCTAGACTAACATCCCTTGCAAGTTCCTTGGCGGTTATCTTGGCAGGATCATCATGACATCTGATACCGATATAAATGTTATTATTATCATATAAAAAATAGAACTCAGTCTTTTCCGACACAGGTTCGCCAATCCTTGGTTCTCTCTGAAACAACTCATTTATGACAGATGCCTTCGACCATATCTCTTCATTGACATATCCATCAATAACAGGAGGCGTTTCAGTAAAATTCGCTTTTATCTGTGGTTGAGAAAAGAGATGCGTTAAATTAAAAAATATCAGGAGAGAGCAAATTAAAAAAGATCGGATTACCAATGTAATGCCTCGGCGGTTCTTTTGTGAATCTAATTTCAATTGAAGTAATTATTTTAGGTCTCAGGCTGCATTCGATGAATCATCTGTTAAATTTTTAACAGCACAAATCAGGTTGAAACTAATTTAAAATCAGGCGAAGATATAAAAATCAGTCGTTAAATGCCACGTTTGAATGCTGATTATTCCTGTTTAGTATGCATTATAGATACCTGTAGATCTTCTCCGGGAGAAAAGATCATTACCTGGTATTACTAATAAGTAAGGTAATTGAAAAACGGTGCAATTATTTTTCAAGGATGGCCTTCAGGTTGCTCAGACCTCCCTCAAGGTCTTTCCCTAACATAGCATCCATATCCATAAATACGAGCATTACATTCATTGGGTATTTCATTCTGCCAAAGAATCCCCATTTAAGATTCGTACTGCTATCTGCAACAGATTGAAATGTCATGAATGCATTGTCAGTTGATTTCATTGGTTCAAAAAAACGAATTTCATAATCTATTCTTTCACCTTCTTTGATCCCGATTATTTCCTGTTCTCCTTTTCCTGCATCCGAATTATCACTGTCCCATGCAGATATAAAACCAACAGTTCCATCGGTGCCGCGATATTCAGTCTTCATAATGGGATCTATTTTACTCCATACACTGAAATTACCCTGATTCTTAAGATACTTAACATATTCAAATACTTCCTGTTTCGGCTTGTTTAATGTGATATCTCTTTCCACTGAATACTCTTTCTTAACAAATAAACCTGTAACGAGTAATGCCATAATAATGAAAATTATAATCAGGCCGGTAATTTTTAGTGCTTTTTTCATGGCTAAAAAGTCTTAGGGTTAATGATGCATAAATAACAATCCGGTGGTCAGAATAGTTCACTGGTCAGTATTCAGTTTACTGATAGTGT
>JBBRVC010000024.1:0-34231 GCA_038247205.1 Bacteroidales bacterium | reverse complement strand
TAAATATTTTACCATCGACCGTGGAACAATTGCAGGAACCCCCGGTGTTCTTGACAGCTACTCGGCAGTAATAATTGCCGGTCCTGAAAAGCAGTTCAGCGAAAGTGATAAGCTGGTGCTGGACCAATATATCATGAATGGTGGAAAAATGATCTGGTTTATCGAGGAAGTTACAGTTAACCCTGATAGTCTGGCCGGTGGAGAAACAGTTGCTCTTTATCGTCCGTTGAATATTGAGGATCAATTATTCAGATATGGAGTAAGAGTTAATCCTTCAATAGTGCAGGATATCGATTGTGCTCCAATAAGACTAAGCGTAAAGACAGGAGGCGACCGCCAGCAGATTCTGCCATTCCCATGGATTTATTTTCCTCTTCTAAGCCCCAATTCAACAAACTCAATTACCAGGAGCCTTAACAAAGTGAAAGGAGAATTTGTTAATTATATAGATACTGTTGGACTGGATCCATCAATCAGGAAAACTGTGCTTTTGAGTACTTCCGGCTTTACACGGGTAATTAATCCACCTATTTTGATCCGGCTGAAGGAAGCAGAGCTGCTGCCCGACGAAAGTACATTTACCAGATCCTCGCTTCCTGTTGCTGTGCTTCTTGAAGGAGAGTTTCCTTCAGCATTCAGGAACAGGATGACTGAAAATCTCGTTCGGGACCGGAACTTTAAAGTAAAAATAAAAAGTGTTTATACGAGGATGATAGTTGTTGCTGATAAGGATATTATAAGAAATGATATCAGACGGTCGGGTACATCGGCAACTCCGTATCCGCTTGGACAGGACAGGATCACGGGTCAGTTATATGGTAACCGTGACTTTATTCTAAACTGCATTAATTATCTTGTTGATGAAAATAATATCATCGAACTGCGATCGAGGGAATTAAAACAGAGACTTCTTGACCGCGGAAGGTTAAAAACGGAAAAGATCAAATGGCAGATTATAAATATATTCGGGCCGGTACTGATTGTAATCATCGCAGGCTTAATTTATGCCTGGTTACGTAAAAGAATTTATACAAGAATTTAATAATGAGAAAATCATATATCAGGAATATACTTTTAATACTGAGTTTAATACTGATTTTAATACTGATTTTTTTTATTTTCAGGGATCAGATGCCCTTTGGGAATAATAATACGTCATTTGCTATTGATAAACGGGAAGATATCACAAGAATTGAATTTTCAGACGGCAAAAAGGATTTATTGCTCGAAAAAAAAGACAACGGATGGTTTGTTAACGGGGAGTACGAAACAAGAAAGAGCAGTATCAGCTTTATCCTAAGGGTGCTGGGGGAAATTAAGGTCAAGTCTCCTGCATCCTCTGAAAAATTCACATCGGACATAATTGAAAAAGAGGTAACCCCGGTTAAAGTAAGAGTTTATAATAAATCGAAGCTTCTAAAGAGTTTCCTCGTTTATAAAACACCATCAAATAGTTATGGGAATATAATGAAGCTGAGAGCGAGAGGAAAGCCTTATATTGTATCTGTGCCCGGATACGAAATGAATATTGGTGCAGCATTCGTTTTGAATGATCTTTACTGGCGGCCCTTTACCCTCTTTAATCTTTTGCCTTCGGAAATCGAATCTGTCAGATTTGAAAATTTTTCAGATACAATCTCTTCCTTCTCAATTTCAGCCAAAAATCACCACTATGTTGTTTCTGATCTGAAATCGGAATTAAGAGGTTATGACAGCTTACTTGTGAAGCGTTATCTTACATATTTTACCTGGATTCCATTCGAGCAATGGGCATTTGACCTGACGGAAGTAGAGAAGAAGGCAATCGAATCTTTTTCACCACTTTACAAGATAGCGGTGATCGATAGAACAGGGAAAGAAGTAGTTCTGACTCTATGGAAAAAAGAGTTAACAGAAAATGGTGATATAGTTACGGACAGTGACAGATTATGGGGTAAAACTGCCGGTAATGATGAGTTCTTCATAATGAGATATTTTGATGTTGATCCTATTCTGAAGAAGAGATCCTATTTCTTTCCTGAATAATTATTAAAATTTGAGGTAATAGTTTTTTTTTGTAATATTGATGATTAAGAATTGATTAGACATAATCTTATAATCGGTTCATTTTTAGTTTAATAGTTTATTTGAATAACAGTAAAACAACTTAAATTACCAGCAACATGAAATTTGTAGTATCCAGTACGGAGCTCCTCAGCCATCTTCAGTCAATCAGCAGGGTTATAAGTTCGAAGAATACTCTCCCGATCCTTGATAATTTTCTCTTGAATCTTTCAGGTAACGAACTGGAGATAACAGCCTCTGACCTTGAATCGACACTGATAACAAGAATGAAACTTGAAAACACTGAAGGTGATGGCATTATAGCACTTCCTGCAAGAATATTACTTGATACTCTTAAAGAATTTTCAGTTCAGCCTCTGACATTTGAGATTAATCCTGATACTCTTGCTGTGGTTATCAGCTCAGAAAACGGTAAATTCAATGTTGTAGGACAGAATGGTATCGATTTCCCGGCTCTGCCTGCAATAAAAAAAGAAAAAAAGTTTACTTTCAGCATAAACGCTGATGTACTTCTCGCAGGAATTAACAAAACACTCTTTGCAACTGCTGATGATGAACTCCGTCCTGTAATGGGTGGTATCTTCGTTGAGGCTTCTACTGACAAGATCACATTTGTAGCTTCCGATGCTCATAAGCTTGTTCGATACCAGAGGCTGGATGCTCATGCTGACGATAATGCATCATTTATTCTTCCTAAGAAACCTGCATCATTGCTGAAAAATATTCTTCCTAAAGAAGAAGGTCCGGTTACAGTAGAGTTTGATGATAAGAATGCTTTTTTTAACCTTAGCGATTATAAAATTGTTTGCAGGCTCGTTGAGGGAAACTATCCAAACTATAATTCTGTTATTCCCAAAAATAATCCCAGGAAAATCACTATTGACAGAGTTGAATTTTACAATACCCTCAAAAGGGTTTCAGTATTCTCAAATCAGGCAAGCAATCTTGTAAAGATTCAGGTAAAAGGAAATCAGGTTGTGGTTTCCGCTCAGGATATCGATTTTTCTATCTCTGCTTACGAGAGAATAAAATGCCAGTATGAAGGAGAAGAGATTGAGATTGGTTTCAAATCTGTATTTCTTCTGGAGATTCTTGCTAACATAGCATCACAGGATGTTATGATTGAATTAGCTGATCCTACACGTGCTGGCTTATTCCTCCCTCTTGAGACTGAAAATGAATCTGAAGACCTCCTGATGCTTCTAATGCCAATGATGATAAACGCCTGATAGTTGGAACTAAAACTAAAACGTCCAATAGCATTCCTCGACCTCGAAACAACAGGGGTAAATGTTTCGACCGATCGCGTTGTGGAGCTTTCCGTATTGAAAATCAGTCCAAACGGCACTGAGGAATGGATGAGTACAAGAGTTAATCCCCAGATGCCCATACCGGCCAAAGTCATTGCTATTCATGGAATTACAGACAGTGATGTCGCCAATGCTCCTACTTTTAAAGATATAGCAAAGAAACTGGCTGCTTTTCTTGAGGGCTGCGATCTTGCAGGCTACAGTGCAATTAAGTTTGATATTCCTGTACTGGCGGAGGAATTTTTAAGGATAAACATTGATTTTAATTTCAGGAAAAGGCGTTATGTTGATGCACAGGTAATATTCCATAAAAAGGAGCAGCGTACATTAACAGCCGCTTACCAGTTCTACTGTAAAAAAAATCTTGAAGGCGCACATGGTTCAAAAGCTGATACTGCTGCTACCTATGAGGTATTGAAAGCCCAGCTCGATCGTTATACTGATCTGGAAAATGACATTGAGAAGCTGGCAGATATGAGCACGTTCAACAGTAATGTTGACTTTGCAGGAAGAATCGTTCTTGATGAAGCCGGAATTGAAATATTCAATTTTGGCAAGCACAAGGGGAGAGCAGTAGAATTAGTTTTTGCGGAAGAGCCATCATATTATTCATGGATGATGAACGGAGATTTTCCTCTCTATACTAAAAAGGTACTCACTGAGATTAAACTGCGGTCCTTCGGGAAATCATAGGTTAAATCTATAAATTCTGCTAACCCGGCAGTCATAATAAAGAAAACAAATTGTGCGAATGGAGTTAAATTGCATATTAATGTCTAGCCTTCGCATCACTTGAATTTTTAAAGTTAACAGAAGTAATGAGCAGATGAAGATAATTTGTATAGGTCTGAATTACAGGAAGCATGCTTTGGAAATGCATTGGCCTATTCCCGAAAAACCATTGATTTTTCTAAAACCCGATTCATCGATTGTAAAAAACAATAAACCGTTTTTCCTGCCCGGCTTTTCAAATAACATACAGCATGAGGTTGAGGTTGTTATTAAGATCAGCAAGCTTGGTAAAGGAATAACTCCTGAATTTGCATCAAGATATTATGACGAAGTTACTCTGGGTATTGATATTACTGCACGCGACATTCAAAAAATTCAATCAGAGAATGGCCACCCGTGGGAGATCTGCAAAAGCTTTGACGGATCGGCTCCGATAGGCAAATTTGTACCGGTGGATAAGTTAAAAGATATGAGTAATCTTGATTTCAGGCTTGAGATCAATGGAAAAGTTGTTCAGAAAAGTAATACATCCGATATGATTTTTGGTTTTAATGAGATAATATCCTATGTATCTGAGTTTTTTACCCTTAAAACCGGTGACTTGATTTTTACCGGAACACCATCAGGTATCGGAACTCTTTACAAGAACGATAATCTTGTTGCATATCTGGGAGACGAGCCATTGCTCGATTTTCATATTAAATAATCCACTTTCGTGGGCATCAGATATAATTATTTTTCATCGTTTCAGCTGCTTTAGCAGCGTAACGATCACCTGCCAGTTTGTGCCTGATCAGAATCATATCAATGTAGTCAAGGGCTTTCTGGATGGTTTTAGATCTTCTCCGGTGAATATGTCCGTTTTCCTCCAACACCCGCTGAATTGTCTTGAGGAAGTTATTACAATCTGTGTTTCCGGTGAGAGGCCGCAAGAAATGATCTGATTGAAAGCAGCTGATGTGATCTTTTTGTTCTCCGGATCGGCAAATGGCCTCTGAGCATTGTTAAGTGCCCTGATCACATTCATAATGGTAGATTTATTATATACTCCCCTGATGAAGTCAAAGTCATCCTCCATGATCTTCTTCATAAGGTTTATAAATGAACCGGTGAAAATGTTAAATCTGTCATCCCTGGTTTCTCCTCCCGCAAAAAACCAGACCATATATTTTTTCCTGAATATTCCATCGTAAGATTAGTTAAGTGTTAATTAAACCAGTATGATACCTTTACAAATAGTCCGCGGTTTTTTAACCGGAAATCTTCAGGAAAAGCATTCTCGGTATAAACAATGTACAGGTCGGAGACAGGTGCAAAACGCCACTGAAAACGAAGGTTAAGGTTAATATTGTCAATCTGGTTATTGTACTGAACGAAACTCGTGAAGAAGAGTTTACTTGTAAATGTAAAATCAAGCCGAGGCCCTATAAGTATCAGTTCAACACTATTATATGGATCCGGTAATGAGATCTTGTTGTATGAGGCAACCAGAGCAATACTTCCATATGGTTGAATGCGGTAATTAAATTCACCACCGGTCGAAAATCTCGTTCCGTTAAAATATCCTCCAAATCTGGAATTCAGGCTGACATTAAATGGCTTACGTATGTCAGACCCGAATGATGCTCCGATTTCCTGCCAGTTAAAATGTTCACCCGTAGCCAGGGTGTCACCTTCGGTATTAGTCGGATCAAAAGGTGCCTGTAGCTTAATATAAGTGTCCCTGACATCGAAAGAAATGGTGGTCTTATTCAGCCATTCGAACGAATAAAATAACTGGGCGTCTCTGTCGGTACTTGAAAAAGAAGGGTTGAAAAACATATCAAGCCTGGCGCCTGGTCCGTGATTTGCAAGTGAACTGGATTCAGGAAAAAACTTATATTGAAGTACCGGGTTAATTTCATAATATCCTCTTCTTCTTATATATCCGGTTTCGGAAAGAAATCCTGCCGCTACCCACGACTGCATCAATGAGGCTGTAAGGTATTGTGATGAATATGTGATATTTGCTGCTGCAGCCCCGTCGCCTGCCTGTGATCCGCTATAAAAAGAGTGATGGTAAAAGGCTTTGCCGGTCCACAGATTGTCCGCACTTGCCAGGTTGTACTCCATACCGGCGACTCTGTTATAGTTATTACCTCTGAAAGTTGTATCATTTTTTACATTTAACACCTGCTTGTTTATAACAAAAGCAGATATATTTGAACGGCTGAAAACCTTTCGTTGAATTGATGCAACGGTGAAATTTCCTCCGCGGATATTTCCTTTTTCCCCTGTCTGGATATCCATAATACCCAATCTCCAGTCATTGCCGATTTTACCGCTCAGACGTCCACCAAACTGTACCGGTGAATCAAGTCCGATTCTGCGCGAAAAAAATGGTCTTATACTTTCGCTGCCCAGATTTGCAAATAAATCACTGTTCTCGAGATAAAACTGTCTTTTTTCAGGAAAGAAGAGTTCAAATCTGTCAAGATTGGTCTGTTGCCGGTCAACTTCTACTTGTGAGTAATCAGGATTAACTGTCAGATCAAGGTTCATCGAGGTTGAAAGAATTATTTTTGCATCAACGCCTGCATTGGTTCTGAGATTTGGTTTTACATTCTCCAGATTGTCGCGGGTAGTTTTAGCTGATAAATACGGAATGAGGGAAAACATGGCACCTGAAGGTGGGAGTGGCTTATCCCAGACAAGAGTTCCTGTATGTGCAAGGCTTGCCGTAGCAAATTGTCTCGGCACTGGAGCCCAGCTTGATTTTTCATTCGATTTCAGATCCTGTCTGCTGAAGTTGATACCCCATTCCTTCGGGTTACCGCTGTAACGAAGGCTTCGGAATGGTATAGCAAACTCTGCTACCCACCTGTCATCAAAGTTTTTTACAGCAGATCTCCACTTTATATCCCAGTTAAGGTTTACTGCCCCTCCATTTGCCTGTAAACCATCCCATTGTGCACCGGCCGGGGTAATTCCAAAAGAAAATCCGTTGGTCTGGTCATTATAGGTATCAATAAAAACAAGAAAATTGTCATTTTTGCCAAAGTTGAAATCCCGCCGGAGTGATTCAACGGGCCGCTTTCCCGGAAAAGGATCAAAGCAAACGATTGCCATGTAAAGTGTTGTAGTTGTGTAGGTAAGCTTTACCTCGGTTTTTGCAATGGCAAAACCGGTATCTGTTGGCAATACCCTGTGAAAACTGTCGGCTATTTCGGCTGTCTGCCAGGCCTGATCGTCCGGAATTCCGTCTATTATTATTTCTTTTTCAGATTTTTGTATTTCTATGCGGTACTTTTCCCTGTTTATTCCTTTTGACTGACCAGAAAGTAATGAATTAAAACACAGTAAAACTGCAGTAGAAAGTGCTATTCCGCTTCGTAACATTGAGTAAAAAAAATTTGGCTCAATATAGTAAAAAGGACTCAGAAGATTTATTTTGCAAGCACATTTATAAGCAACACAGGCTGAAGTTCAAACCAATGCTTTAAAAAAAAGAAATGACAGTATTAATTTTCCGGCTAATAATCAGCAAACTGATTCTTAGACGGAAATATTTTTATAATATTGTACAGTTCAAAACTTTATAAATAAACAGATAAATGAAATATTCAAAATCCCTGATTTTAACTTCCATCAGTTTCCTTATGGCAATATCATGTAACGTAAGGCCTTCAGATGAAGTTATTATTTTAGATCAGCCCGGTTACCCGTTTATTTTTGAATTGGATCCGGGAGAAAGCCAGAATGTGATCCGAAGTTATAATGGTAAGACAATTAAAAGTTACATAAAGTTGAATTCCTCCAAATCCTTTATGGAGACTAACTATTGGTTCAACGATTCTCTTGGCAAACAAAACTATTACCAGACTAATGTTGAATTGGATATTTCCGGGCAGGTTGTTATTCTTCATCATCGTCCTTATCAGATGCCTGAAACAATTAATGGCTTAAGGATTAACATTGAAAATATTAAAGACTGGGATGAGCATGGCAGGTTGGGAAAAACCGGAGGTATGAAAAAGCAGGTCAGAATTTCTGTCTGCCTGGAAGGGGAACCCTGGGGCCCGGAATCCATAATTTTCCCGATTGACAATTATATCTGGAGGGCTGCAGTTTATAATAACACATGGTCGGCTCTTGTTCCATTTAACCTTTTATATTATCACAGAGGCGAAGATTATGGAGCAATACCTGATCTCCTTGATGTTGTTTCATCAATAGATGGAAAAATCATTTCTACCCCGTTACCTGATGGACCAAAGGGATCAAATGGTGTTGTGATTGAAAACCCGGATGGGGTGACATTCAGGTATGCACATATGAATTTTGAGACAATAGTAAAAGAAAATACAGTCGGGAAGGAAATAAAAGCCGGAGATCTGATTGGTAAAACAGGAATGACCTGGAACGGTTTCAAAAGTCAGCACCTCGATCCTCATTTGCATATAGGACTCACAATAAAAGATATAGATGTAAATAGTTTTCCATATATTATGGAGGCATATCTCAGAAAATATACTGATAAAGTAATTGCCATTGCCGGGGGTTACCGGTTCGCTGTTCCGGGTGAAAAAGTCGAACTGGATGCCAGCCGTTCCTTTGACCGTAACAACTTACCTTTAAAAAGTGTAAAATGGAAACTGAGTAACGGAACAATTGAAAGTAATCCATTAATCTCGATAACTTACAATGAACCAGGTATATATACTGAAGAATTAATAGTTGAGACGGAAGCCGGTGATACTGACAGGGATTTTTTGTATGTAACTGTATTCGATCCTTCAGGTGTAAACAATACCGCATCAGGCTGGGCATACTATTATCCTGTAAGAGGTATAAAAGCAGGAGATGAAGTTATTTTCTGGAACCGTTTGACCGGAACCATTTCCGATGTAATGATCAACTATGGAGATGAGTCTTCCTGGGAAATCATAGGAGCAGAAGCCTCACATATCTTTAAGAAGGCTGGTAAATTTGTCATAACTCTTAAATCGACAGGCCCGGGCAAAGCACCAATTACCCTAAAAATGGAACTTGTTGTTGAAGAAAAGTAACAATTAAAAGCAACATAATATATTAATTTGAATCAATTAATCTACAGATTATGAGTTTTAGAAAAGCATTATTCATTGGCTTTATATGCCTTTTTTTTGCAGGATGCAGTTCGGAGAAACAGCCAGAGTCACCTGTTCAGATTAGCGGTATCTACCCTCATTTGGCTTATTATAATATGGAGGGAGAATGCGGGGGCGGTGCTGTTGTCCCATGGGCAGACCGCCTGTGGCTGGTTACTTATGGACCACATTTACCTTTCGGATCATCAGATAAGCTTTATGAAATCACTCCCGATATGATGCAGATTGTAAGGAAAGAGAGTATTGGAGGTACTCCTGCTAACCGGATGATCCATAATGAAAGTAATCAACTATTCATTGGGCCATATGTTATTGACAATCAGCGCAATGTTCGGACTATTCCTTATTCAGAGGCACCCGGTCGCTATACTGGTAATGCCAGACATTTATCCGATCCTGTAGAAAAAATTTATATAGGCACAATGGAAGAGGGTCTGTATGAAGTGGATGTCAAAACTCTTAATATTAAAATGTTGTATCCGGATGGGAATGTAAATAATGAAAAGGAAGATGATGTTGCAGTAAATCAAAATGTTACGTTGTTGCCTGGGGCTCATGGGAAGGGACTTTACTCAGGACAAGGAGTACTTGTTTATTCAAACAACGGGGAGGCTTCGGAAGAAGCTTTGTCAAAATTTGATATCGAGGCCGGTGTTTTAGCCGAGTGGAATGGTAAAGACTGGAAAGTGATCCGAAGGAGTCAGTTTATGGAGGTATCAGGACCTGGAGGTATTTCAGGTAACAAAAATCCTGAAACTGATCCTATCTGGGTTTCAGGGTTTGATTTTAAATCAGTATTGGTTGGAGTCCGCGATAACGGGAAATGGACATTTTTCCGGTTACCAAAGGCTAGCCATAGTTATGACGGGGCACATGGCTGGAATACTGAATGGCCAAGAATCCGTGATATTGGCTCTGTTGATAGTTCTGATTACCTGATGACAATGCATGGAATGTTCTGGCGTTTCCCCGGGTCGTTCACATCAGAAAACTCAATCGGAATAAGACCCCGGTCAGCTTACCTCAAGGTGATTGGTGATTTTACACGATGGAATAACAGGTTGGTTTTCAGTTGTGACGATTCAGGTCAGAAGGAGTTTCTTAATAAGCGAAAAGCAAAGGGTAATATCGGTGGACCTGGACAATCAAATTCAAATCTGTGGTTCACTTCATTATCGCAACCCGATAACCTTGGTCCGGTTACTGCTGAAGGAGCTGTATGGCTCAGAGATAAAGTTAATGCTGGTGAGGCTTCTGAGCCTTTCCTTTTTGCAGGATGGGAAAGACGCTGCGCCTTGGTGCAAAACGAAAACAGTAAGGCTGTTACATTTACACTTGAGATAGATGAAGATGGTAATGGCAGCTGGAAAATTCTGAGAAAAGTGATTGTGAGCCCAGGAGAAGCTGTCTGGGTTGAATTTGATAAAGATACACCAGGGGAGTGGATACGTGCCATAACTGATAAATCAACAACAGCAACATTACATTTTTCATATGCACAGAATGATCAGCGTTCAGGCAAATCCGATGAGATATTTGCAGGTTTGTCAAAGGTTTCAGAAAGCGGAACCAAAGCCGGATTACTCTGGGGACTTGGACAAAACCGGCGCAAATTGGGCGTTCTCGCCGGTTCGGTTATGGATAATACTTTTACGGAAAGTGGCTACTATGAGCTGGATTCACTCATGAACCTTTTAAGAAAAGAGGATCCTGAAACAGCTTCATTTATCCGGAATGAGTTTGCGCTTCCTAAGAACATAGTTACAATTGATGAGGCTTCCGTATTAATCGTTGACGATAATGGCCGCCGATGGAGGTTACCAAAAGGTGATCCAGAATATGAAGGTCTGACCAATAATACTCTTTTACGTATTTGTCGCGAAGTAGCTACAGAACGTGACCTTCTTAATTGTTCAGGAACTTTTTATGAGCTTCCGGCGGAAAATGCTGATGGTTTCGCTAAGCTACGGCCTGTTGCCTCTCACAATTTTCGCATACATGATTATGCATCTTATAGGGGTATGCTGATTATGACCGGTATTAAACCTGAGTTTGCTGGTAATAATTCTCATATTATTTTATCTAAAGATGGTAAAGCTGCGGTTTGGGCAGGAGTTATTGATGATTTATGGAAGCTTGGAAAACCTGTGGGGAAAGGAGGCCCCTGGAAGAATGCAGTGGTTGTAGCAGGTGAACCATCAGATCCTTATCTTATCGGATTTTATGATAAGCGTTCACTAAGCTTATCACACAATGATTCAAAGGCAGTAACTTTTAAAATAGAAGTTGAACCTGTAGGGCATGGTCCGTGGATGACCTACAAAGAGGTTAAAGTTGAACCAGTCGAGATTTTCAGATTTGCTTTTCCGGATAATTTCCAGTCGAGATGGATTAGATTTACTGCAGGAAAAGATTGTGAGGCAACAGCCTGGTTAGATTACGAATAGAATTTCTAATTAAATCTTTAGGCATTGGTTAAGATTTTCATTTGGTATTGACTGATACTATTAATAACTTTGACCGTTATTACTAATAAATAAAAGACATGGGAAATTTTGGAGCAACAGAAATAATATTGATTTTGCTTGTTGTTGTATTGCTTTTCGGAGGACGTAAGATTCCTGAACTGATGAAAGGAATTGGTCAGGGTATGAAAGAATTCAAAAAGGCCTCAAAGGTAGAAGATGAACCTGAGAAGATGAACGCAGAACCAAAGGAAGACTTAAAAAAGAATAGCTGAAATTCAACTGAAATTATAACAACACTTTTACAGTTAATCAGTGAGAAGGTACTTCGGTGCCTTTCTGCTTTTTGTACCCTGTTCATAACTAAAGGCAATCTCAATAAGTACCGGTTCGCTCCATGCCCTTCCAAAGAAGGTGATGCCCACGGGCAGATTGTCGATAATGCCCATTGGCAGAGTAATGGCAGGATAACCGGAGATTGCAGCCAATGATGAGCTTCCTCCAACATAATGATCCCCAAGCACCAGATCTGTCTTCCATGCCTGTGATCCTGTAGGCGCCATAAGCGCATCAAGATTATTGGTATTCATTATCTTATCTATTCCATCTTCTCTTGTTGCTCCTAACATTTTTTCAAGGGCTTTTTTATATTCGGGTGAATTCAGATCTCCTTTTTTCTCTGCCATTTCTAGAATTCCCTGATCAAAATACCGCAATTCTATTGTATCTGATTTATTGAATTCTATCAATTCCTTAATGCTCCTTACCGGTACATTTTCTGTCCCTTCAAAATATTTGTTCAGACCATCTTTAAATTCATATAACATCACTTCAAAGGATGCTTCTTCATATCCGGTTTCTCTCTGCATTTCTACCTCGATTACTTCCGCACCTTGTTTTTTCAGGAACGCAACAGTCTGGTACATAAGAGTATCTACTTTAAATGAGAAACTCGATGAGCGTTTTATCAAACCAATACGTTTGCCTGACAGGCCATCCTTATTTAAAAATTTTGTGTAATCATCCGGAAATTTTCCTGCAGAAAGGAGGGTCTTTGAATCGGATGAATCAATGCCGGTCATAACGCCAAGAGAAATAGCAAGATCCGCAATTGTCCTTCCCATCGGACCGGGAGTATCCTGCGTAAATGAAATAGGAATAATTCCGGACCGGCTGATTAGTCCGACTGTAGGTTTCAGGCCTGCAATACCATTATTATTTGATGGACAAACAATTGATCCGTTTGTTTCTGTGCCGATTGCAAGCATGCACAGATTGGCTGATACCGCCACTCCTGAACCAGAACTTGAACCACAGGGGTTCCTGTCAAGGATGTATGGATTTTTGGTCTGGCCACCCATTGCGCTCCATCCGCTCGATGAATTCATCGATCTGAAGTTTGCCCACTCACTCAGATTGGATTTACCTATGATTACAGCACCGGCTTCCCTTAGTTTCATTGCTATGAAACTATCTTTCCCGGGGAATGAATTCCGGAGAACTGTTGCCCCGGCTGTTGTTGGCATCTTGTCGTGAGTGTCAATATTGTCCTTGAGTATAACAGGAACCCCGTGCATGGGGCCGCGTATCTTGCCTGCTTTCAGTTCATTATCCAGCTCAGCTGCAATCTCAAGAGCTTCGGGATTTATGGTTATTACCGAATTCAGCCCCGGACCATTCCTGTCAATCTCATTGATACGGTCCATATAGGCTGAAACTACATCAGAAATTGTGTACTTGCCGTCTTTATAATCCTGCTGCAGTTGCGTTATTGTCATCTCTTCCAGCCAGGAAGTATCCTGATAACTGTTTTCAGTGGATTCTTTTACCGGTGACTGGCAGGCAAGGAAGATCGAAATGACCGTAATGAATATCATAGATAGTCTCAGTGCAGTTCTTTTCATCGTTATAACGTAGCTGGAATAGATTTTTTAATAAAAACTTACTGTATGGTAAATATATGATTTTTGAAGCATGTATCTATGCTTATTATTATCCAGATAGATCAATTTTTATTATATTTGTTCTAATGCAATGAATGTTTGGTTACACATTTCTGAGGTCATTTTTTTGGTTCATTGCAGGTTGTATTTTATTCTCAGAATAAATGAAAAACATATACAGCCAATTCCTGAAATTATACACTGACAACCCCAACCTGGTCTTATCCACCGTTACTGCTTGTGCTGGGTCAACCCCTCAGAAACCGGGCAGTTCAGCCTTATTCGGGATATCTGGTCTTATCTCGGGAACCGTAGGCGGAGGGATAGTTGAGTCTAAAGTTCAGGAAAGATCTCAGGATTCCATAACCTCAAAAAACTCAGTTTATTCTGAATTTGCTCTTAACCGCAATGCAGAAAGCGGAGAGGATGCAATATGCGGCGGGCATATAAGTATCCTGATTGATGCCAATCCTCTTAATCATCTCATGATATTTGAGGAAATGTCACGATCCATCCAGAACATGGTACCCGGAGTTCTTATAACTGTAATTTCCGGAATAACTGATAGTAATGTTAATATCAGTCGTTTCTGGATGACTGAGAAACATAAGCCTCCTGTTAACTCTCATTTTCTGGAAGGCATCGAAGAAGAAGTTGATAGAATTCTTTCAAAAAGCGACCCGCATGATTTCAGGGCAATGGAATTGTTTTTGCCCGAAGATGAAGAGGCAAGTACTATTCTTCTTGAACCAATATTTCCTCCTCTTTCTCTTGTAATAGCAGGTGCAGGACATATTGGAAAAGCACTTGCGCATATTGGCCATCTGCTTGAATTTGAGGTAATGGTTATTGATGACCGTCCGGAATATGCCAACAGGCAAAATATACCTGAAGCTGACAAAATTATTGTAAATGATATTGGTGCAGAACTGAAGGGTTTGAAAAAGTATGGTTATACCTATATAGTTATTGTGACCAGAGGCCACAAGGATGACGCCGAAGCACTGAAAGCGTGTATTGGATCCGGGTCTGGTTATATTGGTATGATTGGAAGCAGGAACAAGATTGCTACCATGCGAAGGGAGTTTATTGAGAATGGATGGGCAACAGAAGATCAGTTCGACTTTATCCATGCACCGGTTGGAATTGATATTAAATCAAAAACTGTTCAGGAGATAGCTGTCAGCATCGCTGCAGAGATCATACAAATCAGGAATGGTGGAACGAGGTGACTGAGAAACTAAGTGACTAAGTGACTGAATGACAGTGTGTAAAGTTCCCCTTCCTGGAGCTCCCTGGAGGGGTTAGGGGTGGGTTTAGGAATAATGAGGGACTAAGAGACTAAGCGTCACAGGGGTGGTTTTTTGGCTAAACGTCAAACTTTAAACGTCAAACGATAAAATTTAAAGTTGAAAAAGATGTCCGAAATTTGGGCTTTAGTACTTGCGGCGGGTGAATCAAAACGGATGAAGGCTGTAAAAATGCTTCTTCCTTTTGGTGGCAAAACCATAATAGAGAAAGTTATCGAAAACATATCGGGTTCTGATGTATTTAAAACACTGATAGTAACAGGTGCATATAAGAAAGAAATACAGAAAGTTATCGAAGCCTGGCCTGTAATTAATTGTCAGAATGATAATTACCATGAGGGTATGCTTTCTTCAGTAAAATGCGGATTCAGATCCATACCTTCCAGTGCAGAGGCTGTGCTGGTTTTTCCCGGTGATCAACCGGAAATAAAATCTGATGTAATAAATCAGGTAATTTCAGCATACAGGCAAACTTTTAAAGGTATTATTATACCCGTTTACAGCAAGAAAAGAGGGCATCCTGTTCTCATAGATATAAAGTACAGGAATGAAATTGAAAAACTGGATGAGGCCGTTGGACTAAGGTCACTTTCTCAATTGTTTCCTGAGGATGTATTTGAGGTTGAAACAGATTCACCTGCTATTCTAAAGGATATTGACAACTATGAGGAATATATTAATGCAAATAACCAAATCAGATAAAAAATGGAAGAGACAATCAGCTTTCAGTTAAACGGGAAAAAATCGGAAGTCAGGATCGATCCAACCCAAACCCTTCTGTGGGTCCTGAGAAATCACTTCGGCTTTACGGGAACCAAGTATGGATGCGGCATGGGATTCTGTGGTACATGCACAGTGCTCATTAATGATGAACCTGTAAGATCATGTACTCTGCCGGTAAGTGATGTTTCCGGTAAAAGCGTAATCACAATTGAGGGACTATCGGTAAATGGGAAACTTCATCCGGTACAACAGGCATTCATCGCTCACGATGCATTGCAATGTGGTTTCTGTACGCCCGGGATGATCATGACCTCCATAGGATTATTAAAAAAGAATCCTGCGCCTTCCAGGGAGGATATTATAGAGGGTCTGGAGGATAACCTGTGTCGTTGCGGAGCACATGTACGGATAATTGATGCGGTTCAAACAGCAGCTAAAGAAATGAAAGGAGGGAAATAAACATGAAAAAAACTGAAATTAAAAAGACAGGACTTTTAAATGAAAAGACAGTAACAGGAATTCCCCGCCGTAATTTTCTTAAACTACTCGGTGGAGGAATTTTTATTTTCTTTCAGCCATGGCCTTCTGTTGACCTTTTCGGTTTGCCGGCTCAGCAGGCCAGAAGTCTTCCAAAAGATTACAACGCATTCCTTCAGATCGCAGAAGATGGAACTGTAACCTGTTTCACAGGTAAGATTGAGATGGGTCAGGGAATCATTACATCTCTTACTCAGATGATGGCAGATGACCTTAATGTTCAGATTGAAAAGGTAAAAATGGTAATGGGCGATACCGATCTTTGTCCATGGGATGCCGGTACCTGGGGCTCTCTCACAACCCGTAGTTTTGGGCCGAATATGAGAGCTGCTTCAGCTGAAGCAAGAGCTGTTCTGGTTGAAATGGCTTCAGTGCAAATGGAAGTACCTGTATCACAACTGGATGTCAAAGACGGGATTATCTACGACAAAAAGAATCCCGGTAAAAAGATAAGTTATGGACAATTGGCTAAGGGGAAAAGAATTGAAAAGTTCCTCGATATCAAACCGACACCCGAGGACTATACAAAATTTACCCTTATCAGTAAGCCCTATTTCAGAAATGACTCTTTGTTAAAGGTAACCGGGGCGGCAAAATATACAGGTGACATGAAATTGCCGGGAATGGTTTTTGCCAGAATTCTAAGACCTCCTTCACATGGTGCCAAACTGACTTCGGCTGATGTTTCGGAAGCAGAAAAGATTGCCGGTGTTAAAGTAATAAAGGAAGATAATTTTATTGCCGTACTTCATGAAAATCAGGACATTGCAGATCAAGCTATAACAAAGATCAAAGGTGTTTACTCCTATGATGAGATGAAAGTAAATGACAAAACAATTTTTGAGTGGATGCTTAAAGCTGATTCTGCAGTAACTGTTGTAAGATCGGGAGGTGACCTTGAAAATGGCAACTGGCTTTCTTCAAAAAAGTTTGAATCTGAATTTCACGATGGTTACCTGGCACATGCACCGATGGAGACGCATACTGCCCTTGCCAATATGGAAGGTGGTAAAGTAACAGTTTGGGCAGCCACCCAAAGCCCGTTCGGTTTGCAGGATGCCATAGTACGTGAACTGGGATTTTCTCTTGAAAATGTAAGAGTTATAACCCCTTTTGTAGGTGGTGGTTTCGGTGGTAAAAGCTCATATCAGCAGGGTGTTGAAGCTGCAAGACTGGCAAGATTATCCGGGAAACCGGTAATGGTCATGTGGACACGCGATGAAGAGTTTTTTTATGACAATTTCCATCCGGCTTCTGTTATAAAGATTAAATCGGGAATTGACAGTTCGGGGATGATAAAAATGTGGGATTATAATTTGTATTATGGAGGCACACGGGGCTCTGAAACGATTTATGATGTTCCCGATAATAAAACAACCAGCTATTCCCGGGGCAAAAATGCTCCTCCTGTCCATCCTTTTGGAACAGGTCCCTGGCGTGCCCCCAATAACAATACAAATACCTTTGCCAGAGAGAGTCAGATCGATATAATGGCTACTGCAGCCGGAATCGACCCGTTGGAGTTCCGTCTTAAAAATCTGAAGGATGAAAAGATGATCGGTTGCCTGAAAGCAGTTGCTGACAAGTTCGGATATGCTCCGGGTAAGTCTCCAAGCGGCAGAGGAATTGGTATTGCGTGTGGCACTGATGCAGGTACCTGGGTTGCTCATATGGCTGAGGTTAAGGTAGATAAAAACACCGGTGTTGTAAAAGTACTGAGAATTGCATGCGCCCAGGATATGGGATTGTGTGTCAATCCTCAGGGAACACTTATACAGATGGAAGGTTGTCTTACTATGGGTCTGGGATATACATTTACCGAAGAAGTCCTATTTGAAGGAGGCAATATTTTAAACCGTGGTTTTGATTCATACGAAATACCCCGCTTCTCATGGCTTCCAAAGATGGATTGTGTAGTGCTCGACCGGAAGGATCAGCCGCCACAGGGTGGGGGCGAACCTGCCATTATTGCCGTTGGAGCCGTGGTAGCCAACGCAATTTTTGATGCTACCGGAGCAAGGCTGTTCCATACACCAATGACACCTGCAAGAGTATTGGAGGCGCTGAAAAAGGTATGAGGTATGAGGCGTGAGGCGTGAGACTCACGTTATTGTTAATAAATTAACAGAAAGATCAGGGGGAGCACGATTCCTGCAATTGTCAGGATCGCTCCTCTTCTGGTTATTCCGTTCTTACCCTTTATAATAAATAATCCCGTAATCGTTACCAGCAGTAGTGCAACACAAAAGATATCGCTGAAATACTTCCACCATTTTCCCGGATTATAGTGCAGAAAATTGGCCTGATAAAAAAGTGGCCGCTTGCTAAGCCTTTCGAGAACGCCTGATCCGGTAAGGGTATTTATTCTAACTGAACCTCCTTCTACAAATATGGTAAGTATATTTCCCGCAGGAAAATAAAATGTCTTGAACACAGGTTTCCCCGGTATTTCATCGAGTATCTTTCTTGCTGTTTCATTGTTAATACTCTCCCTTGTGAATGTAAACTCAGTAGTAAATGTCTGGTTATCAATTATATAATTTGGATTCCAGTCATGTTTGTGGTTCAGGGCAATACCAGATAAGGCATAGATAATAGTGAGACCTGCAATAAGATAACCCGCATCACGATGAGTGATCCTGTTTAATTTGGCGATATTCATAGATTAGAGAAATTGAAATACGAAAGGGTTTCTGAAATAATGTCACTTTTCATGTTCACCAAAACCCCTCCCAACCCTCCCGTTAAACTATAATGGGAGGGCTAGATCTTGGATAGAGTGTGATGCCACCCTTTCCCTTATTATTTAAGGGAAAGGGCAGGGATAGGGTTAAGATAATCAAGAAGACTTTAAGGTATGTTCTTTGGAAAAATAATCGTAATTACTTAACAGTATGACTTTTGTAATTGAGGACAACATTTGCTAATACCGGTTGTGCTTCAACAGCAGCCTCTGTTTCACAGGCTTCACCCGTTGCTGTTACCTTTGCCGTTTCACCTTTGTGAGCTTTTTCTCCTGCGGGTTTTTCGGGAGTTGATAATCTTGTCAGTTTTCCTTCAACACTGATTTCACTTCCGAGAAGATCCATTGGAAATTTTGGTGTCTCTTCACCTGCTTCAATATATAATCTGATATCCGGATTTTCACCAACAATAAACATCTTTTTACCTGTATGGGTACAAACGTGAACCACTTTGCCTTCAATAAGAATATCTTTATCAACAAAATTATCAGGATTCTCAATTAATGCTGCAAATTCAGCTTTAACTGATATTCCATCAGTTCCGGATGATAAAGTGTTATTCTGATTATTACTGCATGATGCAAGGAATAATGCAATTAAGGAGAAAGCAAGAAATTGTTTCATGATGGCAGAATTATTTTAGTTTTAAATTCAATAAACAAATAATGTTTCAAAAATAGTATTTTTTTTCGATCTCTGAAAAATCTGTTGAATACTAATTATTTTGTTACAGATCTGTTTTAAAGCTCCTTTAATTCAGCAATAAGTTCTTCTCCCCTGATATCGAATTTTTCAGGATCTTCAGGCTGAGCACGGAATACCATGGTCCCCGGTTCCAACCCTTTCAGAATTATAATATTTTTATCGTTCGATTCCCCGGGTATTACCACCTGTTTTGTGCCGTTCCGTGTATAAACAAAAGGAATTCCATCGTTTCCGGTTTGCAAACACTCTGTAGGAAGATATATCGCATCAGCAATCGCATTTGTAATTATTTTATTACCTGTTGTCATTGAAGGTCTCAAAGTATTATCAGTACCGTCGATAACTGTGCGCTGCACTTATTAGAATCATTTGAATTGCTATTCTGCAATACTTTAACCGTTACGCGGTAAACTCACATTTTATTTTAATGATTTTAATTAAAAGTCTTTCTATCTTTTGAAATAGCAACTCATCCGGCACTTTTTTATCTTTACAGATCGAAATATTAAATTGTATGATCTTTAAAAAATTTCCTGCTTTTCAATTAATCTCAAAATCACGCCTTCTTCCTATGGCAATTGTGATCTTGCTTATGCCTCTGAATCTATTTTCCCAGAATAGGATATTCACAAGGCAGGATACTCTCCGCGGTGCCATAACTGATGAGAGAGCATGGTGGGATCTCCAATACTATCATCTGGATATTATTGTGAATCCGGTTGATAGTTCGATCAATGGACATAACACTTTGATATATAAGGTATTGCAACAATCAAATATAATGCAAATCGACCTTCAGGAACCACTCATACTGACAAAAGTTGTTCAAAACAATGTTGAGCTGAAGTTTACGAGAGAAGGTAATGTATGGTGGATTACCCTTGTCGAAAAGCAAGTTCCCGGGAAATCTTTTTCATTGGAATTATCTTACGGAGGAAAACCTCAGGTAGCTGTACGGCCACCATGGACCGGTGGAATAACATGGAAATACGATCAGAACGGTCATCCGTTTGTTGCATCTGCATGTCAGGGCGATGGAGCAAGCCTTTGGTGGCCTTGCAAAGATCATATGTATGATGAGCCTGATAGTATGCTTATCAGTGTCAATGTGCCTGAAAACCTTATAAACGTCTCAAATGGCCGTTTGAGGAGCGTGGTAAACCAGAATAACTACACAAAAACATACAATTGGTTTGTCTCTAATCCAATAAATAATTATGGGGTTAATATAAACATTGGCGATTATGTTCATTTTTCTGAAGTATTCAATGGAGAAAAAGGACCACTCGATTGTGATTATTATGTCCTCAGGGATAACCTCGAAAAAGCAAAGGTTCAGTTTAAACAGGTTCCACTGATGCTCAAAGCTTTCGAGCATTGGTTTGGGCCTTACCCATTTTATGAAGACAGTTACAAACTTGTTGAGGCACCATACCTTGGGATGGAGCACCAAAGCTCCGTGACTTATGGAAACGGCTATCAGAACGGCTACCGGGGAACAGACCTTAGTGGAACCGGATGGGGTCTGAAATTTGATTTTATTATAATTCATGAATCAGGCCATGAATGGTTTGGAAACAGTATTACTTATGAAGATATTGCAGATATGTGGGTTCATGAGAGCTTCACTAATTACTCAGAGAATCTTTATGTTGAATATCATTTTGGAAAAGAAGCCGGTAGCGAGTACGTTATAGGTTCACGACGCAATATTAAAAACGATCGTCCTGTTGTAGGTATCTACAATGTAAACTTTGAAGGATCGGGTGATATGTATTATAAAGGTGGAAATATGCTGCACACTCTGCGACAGATAATTAATGATGATGAGAAATGGAGATCTGTTCTTAGGGGAATTAATAAGGATTTTTATCATCAGGTGGTTACAGGAGACCAGATTGAAAACTATCTGATCGAAAAAACGGGTATTAATCTGACAAGTTTTTTCGACCAGTACCTAAGAGATGTAAGAGTACCGGTTTTTGAATATTACATTAAAGATAATAAACTGATATTCAGATATAAAAACTGTGTTGAAGGATTTGAAATGCCCCTGAAGATCCTTATTGATGGAAAAGTGAGAAATGTCTCTCCGGGGACAGCCTTCAAAGAAATCATGTTAGAGACTATGAAATCTGAGATCGAAGTTGATCCCGGATATTATGTAGAAGTTGAAAATACTACAGAGCATCGGAGGTAATGTTAAAAATATCAAAAAAATCATTTATCGGAGCCGGAAGTGTCTTTTTCAAGTATATTTGAATTAAATCCTTAAAAATGATTAATATGCGTAGAATAGTTTTTTTCATTCTGATATCAGTCTTTTTCTATAATGCAGTAGCTCAGGATGTTGCTCAATGGCGAGGACCTGACAGAACTGGTATTTATAACGAATTGGGACTTCTGAAAAAATGGCCTGAGAACGGACCAAAGCTGCTCTGGCATTTTGAAGGACTTGGAGAAGGACATACTTCTGCAGCAGCAACAGGAACAGGCATTTTTACTTCAGGGATGATAAACGGAATGGGTAACATTTTTGCGTTTGATCTGAGCGGCAAGCTTCTGTGGAAAAAGGAATATGGTCCTGAGTGGACAGAGAACCATTATGGAGTTCGTTCTACTCCATTGGTTATCAAAGATAAACTGTATTTCATGAGTTCATTCGGAGTCTTGTTCTGTATGAGCACCAGTGATGGGCAGGTTATCTGGAAGATAGATACATTTAAGGAATACGGCGGAAGAAATATAGAATGGGGAGTAACAGAGAACCTTCTATATGATGGAAACACGCTTTATTGTTCACCCGGTGGAAAGGATGTAAGCCTGATAGCCGTTGACAGAAATACAGGTAAACTGATATGGAAGAGCAAGGGTAACAGTGAAAAATCAGCTTATTGCTCACCACTTCTGGTGCAGCTTCCCTCAAGAAAGATGCTTGTGACAAGGATGGAGCAATCGATTCAGGGTTATGATGCAACTACCGGTAATTTACTCTGGAAATTTGATCATACAAAAGATCCTTTTGTTCATCCTAATGTACCGGTTTATATCAATGGATACCTCTATTGTACAAGTGGATACGGACTTGGAGGTGTTATGCTGAAAGTTGCACCCGACGGAAGCAGCGTTTCTGAAGTTTGGAAATTCGCCCCACTCGATCCTAAATTCGGTGGAGTGGTCGTTCTTAATGGAAGAATTTATGGTTCAGGCGATCGCAACAGAAGTCTTTTCTGTGTTGACTGGAAAACCGGGAAAGAGATATTTTCAATCAGAAACCTTGCACCATCAAATATCATATCAAACGAAGGTCTTTTATATGTATACAGCGAGGCCGGTAAAGTAAACCTTGTTGAGCCCAAGCCGGATAGTTTTAATATATTAAGTTCATTTAGTGTACCTTATGGTGCCGGAACCCATTGGGCACATCTTGTAATTAATAATAAGAGGCTATACGTAAGACACGGCACCTCTCTTATGGTATACGACATAGCAGCTAATTAATCATCCTGGCGTTCGACATCCGGTGACAAAAGAGCTGAGGCGTGAGAACCCTTTCGAGCAGGCATGTCGTGAATTAGAGTAAGTAGGGGGTAGGGGCAATCAGTTCTCTTCCGGGGATTTAGAGGTAGTCTTTTGGGGATTCCTCTTTTTTGTTTATCTTGGAATAAAATTCCATAAGATGTTGAAATTGAAACTGATTTTCACCTCATTGAGTCTCTTAACTGTTTTTATGACATCATCAGCTCAGGAAACAGATATCCTTGATAAAATCTACAACTATCTTGAAAACGTAAAAATTTTTGAGGTGAACCAGGAGGAAGGACATGTTCCGATAGTTCCTTACTCAAACATCAACGACGCACTAAAGCGGAATAAATCACCAAATCAACTTTCCCTGAACGGAACATGGAAATTTCATTACTCTGATATCCCCGGTAATGTTCCTTCAGATTTTTTTTCAGCGATGTTTAATGACACGAAATGGGATACAATCCATGTCCCTTCAAACTGGGAAATGCAGGGTTTTGGAGATCCGATGTTCAGAAATGTAATGACTCCTTTTCCTCCAAATCCCCCTTATATTCCTAAAGAATATAATCCTACAGGCTTATACAGGAGATATTTTAATATTCCCTCTGCATGGAAAAATAAGGAAATATTTCTTCGGATGGAGAAGACTGCCTCTGCATCGTTTATCTGGATTAACGGTAACGAGGTTGGCTACAATGAAGGTGCCCAGGAACCTGCAGAGTATAATATCACGTCTTTTCTCAGGCCGGGCCGTAATTCAATTGCAGTTATCGTCTATAAGTATTCAGATGGGTATTACCTTGAAGACCAGGATTACTGGAGGCTGGCAGGTATATTTGATGATGTGACACTCATTGCCACTCCGGCAACTCATATTTTTGACTGGCATGCAACCACAGACCTTGACGATGAATATAAAAATGCCATACTAAATCTGGACGTAAGTGTAAAAAATTTTTCTGATGCAGAGCATAAGGATATGACGATCCGCTCGGTACTCTACGATAGGGATAAAAAGGTGATTAAGACTTCATTGTCTGATAAATTTTCGATTCAGCCTTCTTCAGGAAAACCAGTAAATCTGAATGAAAACATAAGTAATCCGGCAAAATGGTCGGCAGAATATCCGAATCTGTATTCACTTACTATTGAGCTTATTGATCAGACCGGAAAGACAGTTGAGGTAATTGCAGGAAGGATAGGATTCAAAGAAACAGAAATACGAAACCAGGTTTTCTATCTTAATGGCGTTCCGGTAAAGCTTAATGGAATCAACAGCCATATGCAGCATCCGGTTACTGGACATACCATGGATGAGGTAACAATAAGAAAAGATCTTAGCCTTTTTAAGCAATTCAATATCAATTGTGTCCGTACCTCACATTATCCTCCCGTCAGCATGTATCTCGATCTGGCAGATGAATATGGAATTTACGTGGTTGATGAAACAGGTGATGAAGCTCATGCAACAGAATTCCTGTCGGGGAATAAAGATTGGGAAGGTATGTACCGTGAAAGAGCCGCAAAAATGGTTCTTCGTGATCGGAATCATCCATCTGTTTTGTTCTGGAGCGCCGGAAATGAAAGCGGTGAAGGTGATAATATCTGTGCTGTAATTGATGAAGGCAGGAAGTATGATAAAACCCGTTATTGGATGTATGGAGGTAATGCATTTGCCCATAAATGTGAAGAGATAATCGGCCCCAGGTATCCTAAAATCCATGACCTGATTACGGATGTATTTCTGGTGCCGGATTCGATTGATCCCAGACCTTCGTTTCTGGATGAGTATCTTGCAGTTACAGGAAATGGTGGTGGTGGTCTCGATGATTATTGGGATGTTTTTTATACACACCCACGAAGCATGGGAGGAGCAATATGGGATTTTGTGAGTACCGGGATTACAGAGAAAGTCAAAATTCTAAAAGATGGTTCTGAGAATAATGTCAGGGTAAATGTAATGGGCCGGGCTAAATTGGCACCGGGAATATCGGGAAAAGGGATTGATCTTAATGGTCACGATCAGTGGGTTGAAGTTTACAGGGATGAAGCATTGGAAATTTCAGGTGATAAACTGACACTGTCTTTATGGGTCTTTCCGCGCTCATTGAGTAGTTCATCGGGAACGCTTATAGCAAAAGGAAATTACCAGTTTGGAATCCATCAGGTAAGAAAAGATTCACTGGAGTTTTATCTGACGACAACAAAAAAACAAAGAGTACAGATTGCACTGCCTTGGGACTGGGAATACAAATGGCACAAGGTTATTGCTATGTATGACGGATCAGCAATATCAATCAGGATTGATGAAAAGGAAAGTATGAGAAAGCCCGTGTCGGGGAATATTTTAAACACACCATATCCCGTAAATATAGGGCGCAATGTTGAATTGCATGGGCAAGAGACAACAGTTTATATTTGTGACGCAATAATTGACCAGGCAGCTGTTTTTTCGAAAATCATTTCACCGGATTCTTTCACGTCTCCAACTGCAGAATTGAAATCGGAAGCAGCTTTATGGCTTGATTTTGAGGAAATTATTGAGGATGGTGAATTCTTCAGTTATGGCATTGGAGCAAGAACTTATGGTTCAATATGGCCCGACCGTCGTCCTCAGCCTGAGATGTGGCAGATAAAGAAGTCAGCGCAACCGGTTTCTGTCAGGCTAATCTCATCTGAACGGGGTGAGGCAGAGGTAACAAACCGTTATCTTTTTACAGATCTTAATCAGGTTCAGACTGTGTGGATTCTCGAAGCTGACGGGCACCCAATTGATTCAGGCATAATAGATTTAAATCTTAAACCACAGCAGAAAGCAAAAGTGACTATTCCTTATGAAATGCCTGAAAAACCGGAAGATGCCGAATACAGGCTACTTTTCAGTTTCAGGCAGAGAGAAAACACACTTTGGGCAGAGAAGGGATTTGAAATAGCCTGGGACCAGTTCGATCTGCCATGGCATATTGGGAAGCCGACTGTGAGCGCGAAAGATTTATCATCAGTAACTTCAGTTCAAGAGGATGATAAACTTGTAGTTACAGGAAAAGACTTCAGGTATATTTTCAGTATGAAAACAGGTACGCTTATTTCGATGCTGGTTTCCGGAAAGGAGATGATTGAAAAGGGTGCAGAGCTGAATGTATGGCGTGCTCCACTAGCCAATGAGACGGATGACTGGGGTTTCTGGGCTTCGAATAATAAACACCGCACAGAAGGTTTTGGCCATGTTGCAGCAACAGAATGGTATTCAGCCGGTTTGAATAAGCTAAACTTTAAGCTTCAGGATTTTAAGTTTGAAAACACAGATAATCAGCATGTTGTAGTAATCATAAAAAATGTAATGACCCTTGGTACTAATAAAGGGGCTTTCATTAATCATTTCAGCTACCTGATAAACGGAGAAGGTGAGATAATCCTGGAACATTCAGTAATTCCCGATGGTGATATGCCCTCATGGCTGCCGAGGGTAGGGGTTGAGTGGATTCTTAATAAAACACTTACCGATGTTGAATGGTATGGAAGGGGACCCCAGGAGAATTATCCCGATCGGAAATCAGGATACAAAGTTGGCAGATATAAATCTACCGTCAATGGAATGTATGAACCTTATCTCATTCCGCAGGATTATGGTCTCAGGACTGATAACAGGTGGGTGCGGATGACAGGTAAAGATGGCGCCGGACTTGAATTCAGCAGTGATAAGTTATTCAATTTCAGCGCATATCCTTATACAACCGAAAATCTCACAAAAGCTCTTTACCCTTATCAGTTGGAATCCGCGGATGGAATAACTTTTAATTTTGATTATGCTTCAAGCGGTGTGGGTTGCACTGCTCTGTCTGTTTTTACTCAATATCAGGTAATGCCACAACGGTATGATTTTGTAGTTAAAATAAGATCTGTCAGGAGAGGTGAAAACCAGCGATGATCGGAGGTCAATTCTCATCGCTCATTGCTTATTTATCTCATTTCTCAAATTTACTGCGACCATTCCTGTGGTTCCCTGTCCCAGCGGTGTTTTTCAAGTTCACTCTTCACTGAGTGATTTAGCGGTCCTGCATCACTGGTCTTCAGATTTGAAATTACATGATTTATTTTTCTCATTCCCGGTATTACAGTACTAACGGCAGGTTCTCCAAGAATAAAGCGCAGTGCCATTTCTGACATGGTTATATCGCCAGGTACCAGGTGTTTGAGAGCATCGGCTCGTTCCACGCTGGGGATCAGGTTTTCGGGAACAAAATATGTATTACGCCAGTCTCCTTCAGGCCATTTGCTCGTTTTTGTAAGATTTCCTGTGAGAGAACCTTCATCGAAAGGAACGCGGGCTATTACTGCTACATTCATATCATTGCAGGCCGGAAATAGCTCATCTTTAGGATTCTGGTCAAATATATTATAAATAACCTGTACAGCATCAATCAAACCGCTGCGGACGGCTGCTACCCCATTCCAGGGTTCCCACCGGTTAATGCTTATTCCAATGGCTTTAAATAATCCCTGCCTTTTGAGATCAAGCATTTTATTAATTCCACGCTCATCCTGAAGCCAGTGATCTTCCCAGGTATGAAATTGCATCAGATCATAGGACTCTAAATTTGCATTCTTCAGGCTCTTTTCCACATATCTCTCAATATGAGAAGGGGGGAAACAATCATCAAGGGAGAACTCTCTTCTGCTGGGCCATTCAAAATTTTTAGGAGGCATTTTTGTAGCGGTATACAATTTCTTTCCAGGGTTAGCCCTTATGAGATCACCTAGTAAACCTTCACTTTTTCCCTTTCCGTAACCCCAGGCAGTATCGAAGAAATTGCATCCCATGTCGACAGCCAGCTGAAGTGATTTTGATGATTCCTCGTTATCCGAGCCGGTCCATCCTCCCATGCCCCACATTCCGTATCCGATCTCGCTGATCTCCCAGTTTGTCCTGCCAAATTTTCTGTATTTCATATCTCAAAAGTTTAATTATCAATTAAAACAACTATTTTCCCCCGGGTTTTTCCCGTTTCAATCTGCAGATGTGCATCACGGATTTTATCAAATGAATATGATTTTGAAACGAATGATTGTATTATTCCCTGATCAAATAGATATGAAATCTCTTTCATGTCTTCGCCATCAGACTGTACAAGAAAATGATCCCCATTAAGACCTCTTTTCCGGGCTTCCTCTGTTATGTTCTCAGAAGCAGCGGATGGAAGGCATATTATTGTGCCTCCCGGTTTCAACACTTTAAATGAGCGTTCTGTATATTCACCGCCAATGGAATCCAGAACAAAATCAAAATCATACAGGATCTCCTCAAAACGCTGATTTTCATAATCAATATGCATTGATGCACCAAGGCTTAAGACAAATTCCTTGTTCTTTGATGATGATGTTGCTGTCACTTGGGCGCCAAGATATTTTGCCATCTGAACTGCATAATGGCCAACACCACCGGCGGCAGAGTGGATTAGAACTTTTGATCCGGGAACTACATTATCCTTTAGAAGTTGCCATGCTGTTAATGCAGCAAGACAGCCGGCAGCAGCTTCCGCGTGGGATATTTTTGGAGGTTTCAATGCAAGATGTGTTTGTCTGGCACCAACATATTCTGCATATGCTTTTCCATGTCCGGGGAAGTTGATCATGCCGAAAACCTCATCACCTGTTTTAAATAGAGATACCTCCCGGCCGGTGTTTATAACGATTCCTGAAATGTCCCAGCCTAAAATTATCGGATCATAATCCTTCAGTTTACCGGCCAGGCTCTTTCCTTTTCTCGTTTTAATATCAACCGGATTAATGCTTATCGCCTTAGTTCTTATCAATACTTCATCATCTGAGATTTCCGGTATTGGCACTTCGGCTTCAATAAGATTACTTGCATCACCGAATGCCTTTAATATAATTGCTTTCACTTTTCTGTTTTTTAGTCTGACAGAATAGTAACAGCCGGATTTAGAAATTGTTGGATTTGATAACTCATAGTTGATCTAATAACATTGTTGTCCGGTAAAATAATATATCGTCCCTAACGGGACTTTGGGTTATTCCCTAACTATTTTACTGCCAATATTTTATCCCTACGGGACAATCCCGTTATGGATGAAATGTCGGTAGAAATATAAAGTAAGCCCAATTTGTACAAAGTCTCGTAGGGACGAAATATAATAAGGGTTTGCGGTATATGCACAATTTTTAATCGGACACCAATAATTTAATAAATGGAAATCAGATACATGGTAAAATATATTAATTAATTTTGTATTTCAGAATATCCTGGTTTACTTAGTTATTGAAAGTATCTGTATATATTTCCGGATGGATACAAATAATTTAAACTAAGCTTATGAGTGAAACTATCTATAGTATAATTACCGGAACAGGTAGTTATATACCTACTGATTGTATTAGAAATGATCATTTTCTGGTAAATGAATTCTATGATAATAATGGTAAGAAACTTGAAAAATCCAATCGTGAAATAATTGAAAAATTCTTCGAGATCACAACCATTGCCGAAAGACGATATGTAACAAATGACCTGGTTACTTCTGATATTGCCGCCATTGCTGCTGCTGAGGCGATAAAATCAGCCGGTATTGATAAGGAAGAGCTTGATTATATTATCGTTGCACATAATTTTGGTGATATCAGAAGTGATGATCACAGAAAAGATATAGTCCCGAGTCTTGCTGCCCGGGTTAAACATAAACTGGAAATTAAAAATCCTGAAACAGTAGCATATGATCTGCTTTTTGGGTGCCCGGGATGGCTTCAGGGTTCTATTCAGGCAGATTATCTTATTAAATCAGGCGACGCAAAAAAGGTACTGGTTATCGGAGCAGATGTACTGTCAAGAGTCTCTGATCCGAACGACAGGGATAGTATGTTATATGCTGATGGCGCCGGAGCCGTAATTTTTGAGGCAAAAAAGAGTGAATACCCCATAGGCATTCTTGCGCACAGAACCCGTTCAGACACTCTGTTATATTCAAAAATGTTATATATGGGTAAATCGTACATGGGACATGATGGGAACAGGAATGATCTATTTCTAAAGATGAATGGTCGCAAACTATACCAGTACGCAATTGAAAATGTGCCTCAGACAATAAAAGAATGTCTTGAGAAAGGGAATACTCATATAAGTGAAATTAAGAAAGCACTCATTCATCAGGCAAATGGAAAAATGGATGATGCGATTCTGAAACGACTTTTTTCTCTTTACGGCATCACTGAACTGCCTGAAAATATAATGCCAATGACCATAAGCTGGCTTGGAAATTCTTCAGTAGCTACAATACCAACTCTGCTGGATCTTATACTAAAAAATGAGATGAAGCCTCATAAAATCAGTAGTGGAGACACAATTGTTCTTGCATCAGTTGGAGCCGGAATGAATATTAATTCTTTAATATACAGAATGATATAATGAATAGAACCTGATCAATCCGGTTGCTCAGGATTTCTTTTCTATATTTCGATTGTGCAACTGGTAGCTAAGGCTGCCAAAGCGCCAACCGCAGCGATAATGCATTCCCTTCTTTGATTATTTCTTTAATCTTCCCAAGTAACTTATCTCCGGATACTTTAAATGATTCGAAGCTTGATTCATTTTTGTCAGTCATCTCATTCATATTTAATACAAAATTAAATATTAATCTGCTTAATTTAATTAATTTTCAAAGCATTTTGTATCCCGTCAATTCTTATGTTTACTTGTAAGGTTTACTTTGATGAAAGCAGTTACTGTTAAGGACCTCAATAAAGAATTAATTTCACGAACGCCCAAAGAACTTCGGGAATTATGCCTTCGATTGTCTCGATTCAAAAAAGAAAATAAAGAATTACTGACTTATCTTCTGTTTGAATCGTCAGATGAAGAATCATATATAGATAATGTTAAAAGAGGTATTGATGAACAATTTGATCAGATAAACAAAAAGAGTCCTTATTTTATTAAGAAAAGCCTGCGTAAGATCTTATTGAATACAAAAAAATTCATAAGATATTCACAGGTCAGGAAAACTGAAGTAGACCTGTTGATTTACTTTTGCCATAAGCTTATGGCTATGTCTCCATCGATAAAGAGGAATGTAGCTCTGGTTAACCTGTATAACAGGCAGGTTGATGCAATAATTAAAAAGGTTTCTTCCCTGCATGAAGATCTGCAGTTTGATTACGTGGCAGATTTGAAGCAACTAAATATTAATTAGTACCAGATAAGCAGAATATGTGTGAGATTACCGCGTAGCAGTAAAGTATTGCAGAGGCAGATTATTGCGATCCTGTACCTTGAGGTGATGAACCTGGGATCTGTTTAATATCTGAATCTACTATAGTAAGGGTTTTACCTGGAGTTGTTAAGATTCCCATTCTCTGTGCTATCGAAACAGGTAATGCTTTTTTATTTACCATACATGTTGTGGTTTTTAGCATTACAAATGGCTTGGAAACAAAGATAAAACCCTTATATAGACCCGTAGCTCCCCATGAATTCTTAACCTTATAAAATGTGTTTCCGGCCTGGTCTTGTGCAATACCTACCATATGCATACCATGATCGCCGGTTACCTCCGAGTCTTCAAATGCTTCTTGTCTTACTTCCTGGGTAATTACTTTCTGAGGTGAGGGGCCTTGAAATACTTCAGTTGATTCTTGCGCAGACATCTTCGACCAGTCTTTTTCAGGTATGATTGCCACACCGCGTTTCATTGAGAACCCTTTATCGTTTATTCCACTTGCCCAGGCAACTGTATAATCATTGATCAATGCATTATCTATAACCTGCATCAGTTCATCCAATGGCAAATTGTAACAGATTGAAGGCGTCCAGTTTTCAGGAACCTCTTTTATAATAAACTCTTCATAAAATGGATGATTGTTGAAGGAGGAAATAATGATATAATCATCAGGATTTAATTCAAGCTCCGACATAAAACTTGTGGCAGTATAAAGTTTATTATCAAACTGGAAATCATCTGATGTTTTTCCAAGGTATGCATCTAGAATTCCATTTAACCCATTGGACCAGGCGGTAGTCAGTTTTGGACTTTTTAACAAACCCTGCATATATCCTTTCAGAACAGCATCCATTTCGTGATGATCATGTCTTTTCTCCCCATAATTCAATCCAGGATATGCTTCCTCAGGTACTAACCCTGCTTCACGGCAGATATTTAGTAAATCCTGATATTCACCTCCACCTGCAAACGATGTATTTCCCTTTCTTTTCAGAAATTCCTCAGCTTTTTTCTTATATGTTTCGCGAACCATGTACATTTCAGAAAGATCATATGACTTTTTTCCCATTCTAATCAGTTCAGACTCAAAAAAGGAAAGTCCTGAAAATGACCAGCATGTGGGCGATACATATTGGTTCTTGACGGGAGTAACAGGCAGATCTTTCATCATAATAAATTTATAGCCGCTATCCTGACCATAAACCACTGCAGTGAATACCAGTAAAACTAACAGATTTATTGTATTTTTCATTAGGTGAGAGCTTTGCTTGAAAAACCTGATCATTTTTATTAAAAACCTAGTGTAACAAAGAAAACAGAAGTTAATAAATCAAAACTGATTAGTGATTAATATCATACATTAATCACTCATAACAATACATTAGTCACATAAAATAGTAAGTTCGTCACTAATTCTGTTTTTGTTAACGCTCCCTTACCAGAGAATATTGTTACACAAATTCAATTTATTAATTACGAAATTTTGAAAAAGAGGCGAACGTTTTCTGATGATTGTTTAGTAAGCTGGAAGTCACGACATTAAAAAAGGCTGTCAAAATTTTGACAGCCTTGAATATATTTTGCGATTTCTTATTTTCTGCGACTACTGGTTTCTGATTTAGAGTTTTCATTCCTCTTTACACTGGTTTCTGATTTGGTTTCACTCTTCCTGTTACTGCTGGTTGATGCGTTTGTTGTTCTTCCTGATTCTGACCGCTGATTTGACTGAGGTCTGGAAACAGCTTTCTCAGTAGTGGAGGATCTGCGGGAGGTGCCGGCGCTTTGACCAGAGGATCTGACCGGGCTTTTTGTTGTGGAACTTGCCCTTACTGAGGTACCCGAATTCTGACCTGCTGACTGACTCCTGCTACTCCGGTTCTGTACTGTTGATCTTTCAGGAGTACCTGAACTTCTGGTACTGCTTTTTTCATTAACCGATGAAACTGACCGGCGAACTGTACTGCCCTTTTGACCTGATGATGGGTTTGAAGCTGCCCTATTGCTAACCGTTGATTCTGATCTGCGTGATGTACCAGCGCTTTGTCCGGTCGATCGATTGGTTCTGTCAGTTCCAACAGAATTTGTTGATCTTCTTGATGTTCCGTTGCTTTGGCCTGCAGAAGAGGTTGTCCTGGACTGTGTCCTGCTAACTTCTGTCGATCTCCGGTTGTTGCCTGAAGTTGTTCCAGCTGCAGATCTTCTTCCCAGATTAGAGCTTGAACGTGTCTTGGAATACAGGGCTTCTCCATCCCTTCTTGATTCGGGTCTTGAATAAGTAGTCTTGTAGTGGCCATTATTTATTCTTACACTGACCTGGGGTGAATGTGAGCGTAACCGGCTGTAATAGAAGTCATTGTACCTGGTATATCTTGGTGCGTTCGAGTGACGGTAGTAACTGTAATATACGGGGTAATAGTTGTAGTGGTATCCGTAATAATAGTGGTAGTAGTAGGGACTCCAGGGACTCCAGTAAGATGGATAGTAGCCCCAGTTCCAGGAAGAATGCCATATTCTGTAATCAGGACGATATATAAATCTTATTACCGGCCATGCTGCAACTTCGTATGTTGTTGTACTGACAACGTTATTGCGGTTTCGTGATCGTCCGTTATAACCCGGATTAGGAGTCTGACCAACATTATCATCATATATTGGTTCGATAATATAATTTCTTCCATACAATGCTTCATCTCCGATAAGCTGAATCTGTACAGATCCGTTTCTAAACCGCTGTACGGTAAAAACTCCCACATCCTGTTTCTCATTCTGGCTTAGGGCGACTTGTAAAACAATGTTATGAACATCAT
>JBBRVC010000023.1:0-34312 GCA_038247205.1 Bacteroidales bacterium | reverse complement strand
GAGCGAATCGCTAACACTGATGCCGGTGCCATCACGTCTATTCAGGCAGTTTATGTCCCTGCCGATGATTTAACTGATCCTGCAGCTGTACATACATTTTCCCATCTTTCAGCATCTATTGTGCTTTCGAGGAAAAAAGCAAGCGAAGGCCTTTATCCGGCTATCGATTTGCTTCAATCCAACTCAAAAATGGCTACCCCCGGAATAATCGGAGAGAAGCATTATAAGCTGGCGCAAGAAATAAGGCATACACTGGCGCAGTACGAAGAACTCAAAGATATTATCGCTATGCTTGGTCTCGAACAATTATCCATTGATGACCGCAATTTAGTTAATCGTGCCAGACGTTTGGAACGTTTCTTCACTCAACCCTTTTTTACAACTGAGCAATTTAGTGGTCTGAAGGGTAAAGAGGTCGGGTTGGACGATGCACTTGAAGGCTGTGAACGTATTCTTGCAGATGAGTTTAAAGATTTACCGGAGAGCGCATTTTACATGATTGGAACCATAGACGAAGCTATAAAGAAAGGAACTCCGAATGTGAAACAGGATGAAACAGAGACTTCTTCTGAGGAAAAGCCTGAAAAGGCCGGCAAATCGGACCACCAAAAAAATAAAAAAACATAGCTATGGATTTAAAAATTCTTCTTCCATACCGGATTTTCGCTGAAATTGAAAATGTTAGCAGCATAGTTGCAGAAACCAGCGAAGGGTCCTTTGGCCTGTTGCCGCAAAGACTCGATTGTGTGGCAGCTTTGGTTCCCTGTATTTTTACTTATAAAATGGAATCGGGAAAGGTTCATTACTTTGCCGTTGATGAAGGCATATTGGTAAAAGCAGGGTCACAGGTATTGGTTTCGGTTCGTAATGCTTTTGGAGGGACTGACCTGGGAAAGCTTCATGAATCAGTGGAAAAGGAGTTTTTGAAGCTGGATGAAAGTGAAAGAGAAGTTCGTTCCACGATGGCAAAGATTGAAAGCGGATTCCTTTATACTCTTGAAAAATTTCGAAAAGAATAATATGGAATCGACTAATAAAAATAATCAGAGCTTGTTTAGTAAACAGGTAGAAAAAAAAGCTCAACGTAAACAAAAAGCACTGCATAACGATAATAAGAGTGTTTGGTTTGGATTAGGAATGATGGGGTTAGTTGGTTGGACGATTACGATTCCTACATTGGGTGGAGCAGCATTGGGTATCTGGCTAGACAAAAATCACCCCACAACATTCTCATGGACACTTACCTTATTGATATCAGGCTTATTGGTGGGTTGTCTTGCTGCGTGGCGCTGGACTTCAAAAGAACATAAAGAGATGAACCAAAAAGACGAAAAAGATGAATGAAACTTTATTTATGATATTAGCTTTTATAGCAGGATTAGCATTAGGAATACTATTTTTTGGAGGGCTCTGGTTTACAGTGAATAAATCGATTAACGCAAAAATGCCGGCAATTTGGATTATCAGTAGTTTCTTTTTGCGTGTGAGTATAATATTGACAGGGTTTTACTTTGTTTCTGGCGGAAGCTGGCAACGTCTTCTTATCTGCGTGGTTGGCTTTGTTGTAGCCCGTTTCATTATTGTAACCCTTACACGATCAATAACAGGAAAAAAAATAAAAAAAGAGGCTTATCATGAATCTTAGTCCCGATCAAACTATTTTTTGGCAACATGGCTTTTTTACCCTTAACCTGACCATTGTAACTACATGGGCAGTTATGCTAATACTGGTGTTGGTATCTGTATTGATTACACGAAAACTCAAGTCAGATAATCGTATCTCGCGTTGGCAATGCATTCTTGAGATGTTGGTAACAACCATAAACAATCAAATTGAAGAAATAGGACTAAAGAAACCTAAGGATTATATTGGTTTTATTGGCACCCTGTTCATATTTATTGTAGCATCCAATATTCTAATAATATTACCCTGGTATGAACCGCCAACCGGTTCGCTTTCCACTACTGTAGCCCTTGCTCTTTGTGTTTTCATTGCTGTGCCTTTTTTTGGAATTGAAAAGACCGGCATCGGGGGTTATCTGAAATCATATATAAAACCGACATTTATTATGTTACCATTTAACCTGATCAGTGAAATTACCCGCACACTGGCATTGGCCGTTCGTTTGTTCGGTAACATTATGAGCGGAGGAATGATTGTCGCTATTCTCTTAAGTATAACACCCTTTATTTTCCCAATTGCTATGAAAGCACTTGGTTTACTTACAGGTATGGTGCAAGCCTATATATTCAGTATTCTGGCTACGGTTTATATTGCAGCAGCAGTGCATGATTCCAAAACATCAGATAAGAAAGAAATAAATACAACTAAATAATAGGAGGACTTAAAATGGATAATGTATCAATTATTGGAGTAGTATCAATTATTACTGCCGGATTTTCAACAAGCATAGGGTGTATGTTTCCGGCATTGGGCGAAGGGAGGTCTGTTTCGGCTGCTTTAAGCTCAATTGCACAACAGCCTGATGCAGCACCAACTATTACCAGGACACTGTTCGTGGGTCTGGCAATGATTGAGTCAACAGCAATATATTGTTTCGTGGTTTCGATGATTCTCATATTCGCTAACCCATTCTGGAATCACATTATAGCAAAGTAATACATACAACATGCAAATAAACTGGTTCACAGTAATAGCTCAGATACTTAATTTCCTCATTTTGGTTTGGTTACTAAAGCGATTCCTTTATAAGCCAATACTCAAAGCCATTGACGAACGTGAAGAAAAAATAGAGTTGCAGCTAAAGGACGCAGAAGAGAAAGAAAAAACAGCTAAAAAAGAACAGGCTGAATTCAGCGAGAAAAATGAAAAGTTTGATAAGGCAAAGAAGGGACTGATGGACAAAGCTGTCGCTGAAACCGATGAAGAACGGGAAAAGCTCCTTGAAGCTGCAAGAAAAGATGCTGCTGAGTTAAGTTCGAAACTGGAAGATGCATTTAGCGATATGCAGGAAAACCTGAATCGCGACCTTGCGCAAAAAACAAAACAAGAAGTTTTTGCTATAGCAAGAAAAACACTTACCGACCTTGCCTCAGCCAGTCTTGAAGAACAAATGACAATCATCTTCATTAAAAGAATAAATGAACTTAAAAATGAAGAGAGCAAGCAATTTATGGCAGCATTTAAATCCGGTTCAAACCCGGTAATTGTGCAAAGTGCATTTGATTTGCCTGAAAAACAGAAAGCTGAAATTAAAAGCACAGTAAATAATATACTCGGCTTAGAAACTAATTTTCAATTTAAGACCACACCCGAAATATTAAGTGGTATCGAGCTTACTTCAAATGGTTATAAACTGGCATGGAGCATTTCAGAATATCTTAATTCACTTCAAAAGAGTATTTCCACAACGATGAATGAAGAACCGAAAGCAGAACCGAAAGAAAAACTTAAACCAGTACCTGAAGTTGAATCGAAACAAAACCAAATAAAAAATTAAATGCCAGTAACCCAATTTAAAAAAACGATAAATACTACATTCGATGAGTTGGAGAAAGGCAGGAAAAATTATACGCTTTCTTTTGAGCCTCGCGAAGTTGGTTTTGTTGTCAGTGTTTCTGCAGGAATTGTCAAAATTGCAGGTCTTCCGGGCGTAGGCTTTGAAGAGTTATTAAAGTTTCCGGGTGGGTTATTTGGTATAGCCTACAATATTGATGAAAAAGAGATAGGTGCGATTCTTCTTGGTGAAGATTTTCTTCTGAATGCCGGTGATGAAGTTGAACGTACAGGCCGTGTAATGGATATACCTGTCGATAAATCTTTAATTGGAAGAGTTATTAACCCATTGGGAGAACCCATGGATGGTAAAAGTACTATCGCATTTAAGCAACGACTGCCTATTGAGCGTCCCGCACCTGCCATCATGGACCGCACTACGGTTTCCGTTCCTTTGCAAACGGGGTTAAAAGTCATTGATGCTCTGATACCTATCGGACGGGGACAGCGTGAATTGATACTGGGTGACAGGCAGACTGGCAAAACAGCCATTGCAATTGATGCAATTCTCAATCAGCACGATAAAAATGTTCTTTGTGTTTATTGTGCCATCGGGCAGAGAGCTTCTTCTGTGGCGAAAGTAATTGCGAATCTTGAAGAAAAAGGTGCGATGGAATATACAATTGTGGTTACAACCGAAGGGAACAACGCACCAGGGTTAAAATATATAGCTCCTTATGCTGCAACAAGTATTGCAGAATATTTTATGGAACAAGGCCGTGATGTGCTCATTGTTTACGATGACCTTACACACCATGCACGTGCTTACAGGGAGCTTTCTCTTTTACTTAGAAGACCACCGGGTCGCGAAGCGTTTCCCGGCGATATTTTTTATATACATTCAAGATTATTGGAACGGGCTACACACCTGAACGATAAACTCAAAGGAGGTTCGCTTACTGCATTGCCAATTATCGAGACAGAAGCTCAAAACATATCGGCATATATACCTACAAATCTTATATCCATTACCGACGGACAAATTTATCTTTCCCCTAAACTATTTGAATTAGGAATATTACCTGCAGTTGATGTGGGTAAATCAGTTTCCCGTGTAGGCGGCAAAGCACAACTGCCGGCATATCGTTCCATTACCGGCGACCTTAAACTTGCCTACTCTCAATTTGAGGAATTAGAGTCCTTTTCACGTTTTGGTACGCGATTGGACGCTGATACACGAAAAATCATTGAACGTGGAAAACGAATCCGGATTTGTTTCAAACAACAGGAACTTCAACCAATGTCTGTCCCGGAACAAATAATGATACTTCTCGCATTAACCAGCGGACTCTTTGATACGATATCTATAGACAAAATGGCGGAGGCAGAGATTGCCTTGCAGAATATGAACTCTGAACTCCCGGCAGAACTTCTGAAAAGGTTATTTTCAGACAAAGAATTGAGCAATCCGGATCGTGAAACTATTTTGAATATGGCCGGCAAAATACTTGAGCCTTTTCAGGAAAAGCCTGAAACTGATAATAAAGATGAGTAATGGAAACACAGGAAAGTTTAAATAGAAAACTGAATGGGGCAAAAGAACTCAAATCTGTTGTGCGGTCAATGAAAGCTCTGGCGGCTTCAAATATTGGTCAATATGAGATGGCTGTTAGTTCACTTGGCCATTACTACCGCGCTGTTTCTTTGGGTATCATTGCCTATTTCAGGCAAGAGAAAATTTATAATATAGTCGAACAGAAAGAATTCAAAGAAAAGAATGAAAAATTAATTCGTGCTGTTGTTTTTGGTTCGGACCAGGGTCTTGTGGGACAATTTAACGATTCACTTACCGATTTTGTATCTCAGACACTCCATGCCCTGCCGGGTAAGAAAGAAATCTGGGCAGTAGGCGAACGCGTTCATTTGCTGCTTTCAGATATAAACTATAATTCCACAAAACTTTTCCCCGTTCCCAATTCTGTTAATGCAATTACTCCGCTTGTTCAGCAAATTTTAATGAAAAGCGAAGAAAGCTTCGACCAGGGGAAAGTAAAAAGCGTTTATATTTTTCATAATCAGCCAAAGGTGGGAGCGGGTTATGAACCTGCAGTTCGTCAATTGCTGCCATTGGATGAAAAATGGAGGCAATCACTTACAGAACTTAAATGGCCAACGAAGTTGATACCACAGGTTCTGGGAGGGATTAAGCCAACCTTATTGGCGCTTATCCATGCCTATCTTTTTGCTTCGTTGTTCAAGGCATGCGCTGAATCGTTGGCCAGCGAAAACGCAAGCCGCTTGGTCGCGATGCAACGTGCTGAAAAAAACATAGATGAATTACTGGACGATCTGAGCCATAAGTTTCATAGTTTACGTCAGAGTACAATTGATGAAGAACTGTTTGATGTAATATCAGGGTATGAAATGCTATCGAAAGGCCATTCCTGACTATTATTTGTTTTTGTCGGTATGATATTATTAATTTTTAGTACACTCCTATACTATATCAGGATGAGTTACCTTTTCGTTCGGGAAATGATTGTTAATTTAAAAGAATGCATGTGAACTACCGTGAGAAATTTCTTATCAACCCTGGGGATAAAGTCAATCTTAAGAACTTTGACCCCGGATTTGCAGATAAGCATGAAGATAAAAAATCGGCGCGAAAAAAGATCAGGAAACTTCAAAAGCGAATGGATGAACTGCAGTTTCAATTATTTGCTGAACAGAAGCGATCACTTTTGATTATTCTGCAGGCACGCGATGCTGGTGGAAAGGACGGAGTCATCCGACACGTTATTGGATCATTGAATCCACAGGGTTGCCGTGTTGTTGGTTTCAAGGAACCATCAATGGAAGAGCTAGCGCATAATTTTTTGTGGAGAATCCAGAACAAAACACCTAAATATGGCGAGGTCGTGGTATTCAACCGGTCACATTACGAGGATGTACTTATAGTGCGCGTTCACGAACTTGTTCCTAAAGGAGTATGGTCGAAACGCTACGGGCAAATAAACGACTTTGAGCGGCTCCTAGTCGCAAACGGAACGCACATTTTGAAATTCTTTTTGCATATAAGTAAGGAAGAACAACTTCATCGCTTTGAGCAGAGGCTCGACGATACTGCAAAACATTGGAAAATAAGTGAAGCGGACTATTCGGAAAGAAAACTATGGTCTGACTATGAGGTTGCCTATGAGGATGCTATAAGCAGATGTAACACAAATGATACGCCCTGGTTTGTGATTCCTTCCAATCACAAATGGTTCCGCAATCTGGCTATTTCGAAGATCATAGTTGAAACTATGGAAAATCTTGGAATAAAACTTCCGGAACCGACTGTTAATATTGACGATATTCGAAGGAAATATCACACAGCAGTTGAAGAGGTAAAGATGCGAAGCTCTCAGCAGATGAGTTGAACAACACTTTTCTGATAGATAGGAAGTCTTTCTGGTTGTACATTATCACTATTGTTTTCTGATGGAGAATTACATAATGCGGAAGCTGCATTTCCCTGGCTTTTTTATTACGCCATTCTTTCAACATCTTGAATAATTCAGGATGCAGAATAATCCCGGAGACAACTTCGACAGTCTTCACGGTATGAGTTCTGGATTCACGTATGTCAATTGCAGCGTTGGCCCCGATCTGGTGATAATTGATGAAGCACGATTAAAAACTGGAAAACACAAACTGCCCAATCGGTAAAAAAAATCAGATCGGAATATTCCATAGTGCTTACCGGAACTCCCCTTGAGAACAGGATTGACGATCCATTCTATAGTTGAATATATTGACCGGTACATGTTAGGCGCTTTGTTTAGAATTCTTGATAATCATCAGGTTACATATGAACATGGCAAGCTCACCGGTTACCGGAACCTTAGATCGCTGATCAGCTACCCAACAGAATTGATAAAAATTTCTTCGTGGAAATGACCGAGGAGCAAATGGCAGATCATAACAGCTATTATGATCATGTATCCCAATTAGTAAGAGCTCTTACTGAAGTTGATACCGAAGCTTTCATAAGGAACTCTTCTCTGAATTCTCTTTTTCAAAAAGAAAACAATGACACAATAACCGTTGACAAAGAAAAAGATACATCGATTACAAATAATATTGATAAAAAAGAAGATTGCGAACCGGACGAAAATAATGAAATAGTCAACGGGCATTCTTCTTCCGGATCATTCTTTAAAAAACTCGGAGGTATATTAAGAAGAATGGCGGCAAGAATACTGGGCAGAAAATAGATCTGAACAAACTATATTTTTACCTTCGTGGTATTATATGTAGCTGGTTTTCACGTTGGTAGTTGATTCAGCTACCAAAAACAGTACTGGTACACTTATTTAACGGACATCAGATGCTTTGGAATAATAGACAGTTTTTAATACTTTTAGAGCATATAAATATTCCTGGTTTTATATGGAGACTGTCACAAATCATGATCTGCAACTGGCTTTTGATTTTGTTAAATACACAAATCGCAACATCTTCCTTACGGGGAAAGCCGGTACCGGAAAAACCACATTCCTGCGCGAACTGAAAAAATCATCCCCAAAGCGGATGGTTGTTGTTGCCCCTACAGGTGTGGCTGCAATAAATGCAGGGGGTGTTACAATACATTCATTTTTTCAACTTGCTTTTCGCCCGTACGCTCCATCCTTCTACCTATCTCAGAAAAATCCTAATAATCAGAGTGAGCAAAAAGACCCGGCAGGTTACAAAATGAGTCGCGAGAAGATCAATATTATTAAAAGTCTTGACCTGCTTGTTATTGATGAGATAAGCATGGTGAGAGCTGATACGCTCGATGCTGTCGACTCTGCATTGAGAAGATACAAAAACCGGTATCTTCCATTTGGCGGCGTTCAGTTACTGATGATAGGCGATCTCCAGCAGCTGGCTCCTGTTGTCAAAGATGAAGACCGCGAAATACTTAAAGAATTTTATGATTCTTATTTTTTCTTCGGAAGCAGGGCACTCTGCAGTACAGATTATGTAACTATTGAACTGAAACATATTTACAGGCAAACCGACCAGATTTTCATTAACCTTCTTAATAAAGTCCGTGACAATATTGTGGATTCAGAGGTTCTGGGCGAACTAAACAAAAGATATTTTCCTGATTTTGACCCTGATTCACATGGTGGTTATATTACACTTACTACTCACAATTATCAGGCTCAGACGCTTAACGATACAAAGCTGGACAAACTTCCCGGCAGTCCTCGTTCCTTTAAAGCGATAGTTAAGGATGAGTTCCCTGAGTTTTCCTATCCTACTTCCAATGAGCTGATTCTGAAGACAGGAGCCCAGGTAATGTTCGTAAAGAATGACATTTCGCGGGATAAGCTTTTCTTTAACGGAAAAATCGGAAAAATAGAATCCTTTGAAAATGATGTAATTGTTGTTAAGTGTCCCGACGATAATTTTGTCATCAGGGTGGAGATGGCTGAATGGACAAATATGAAATATACCCTCGATGACCAAACCAGGGAGATTCAGGAAACAATAATCGGAACATTTACCCAATACCCTCTCAAGTTAGCCTGGGCAATAACAATTCATAAGAGTCAGGGACTTACCTTTGACAGAGCCATTATTGATGCAAGCGCTGCTTTTGCTCATGGACAGGTTTACGTTGCTCTTAGCCGGTGTCGTACCTTAAACGGACTGGTATTAAGTACAAAAATTTATCAGAGAAGCATAATCGATGATCCCTCCATTTCAGATTTTGTCAATGAAACATTACAAAATCAACCCGGTGAAAAGCAACTGGCAGAGGCGAAAAAGGCTTACCAGCAGACGTTACTGACAGAACTTTTCGATTTTACTTCTCTTACACGTACCCTCAATTATTGTATTAAGATTGTTAACGAGCACAATGACAGTATATTGGGAAATCCAAAGAATCTCCTCGAAAATAGTCTGACGTGCATCAGGACAGATCTTATTGAAGTATCCGAAAAATTCCGTCCCCAATTGAATGGGCTTTTAAAAGGGGAGATTGAAGCTGAATCAAATACTAATCTGCAGGATCGGGTAAAAAAGGCAAGCGAATTCTTTTCTCTTAAGCTTGAAGCAGCCGTTAAAGAAATTCTGACAGGAATTTCAGTACAAACTGATAATAAAACAATCCGCAAATCATTATCTGAGGCTTTGGAACGCGTTAGAAAGGAGAGCGTCACAAAGTTAGCCTGTCTTAATGCTGTAAGATCTGGTTTTACAATCATTAAATATCTCGATGCCAGGGCCAAATCGGCCATAGATATTACTGCAGTAAATTCTCGCTCTGCCAGGACAGTGGAGGATTCTTCGGGGATTATTAAACATCCTGCTTTGTTCAACCAGCTGAAAGAATGGCGGAATATAAAGGCAAGGGAAATGAAACTTCCTCATTACATTATACTTCCCCAGAAAACGATGGTCACACTGGCTAATGTTATCCCACAGTCTTTGCCTGCTCTTAAACTTGTAAAAGGGATGGGAGAGAAGAAATCAGAGAAATTCGGGGAAGAGCTTTTAATTATTATTAATTCATACTGTAAAAAAGAAAAAATTGAACAATCAGCTGAAGTTCTTCCGGAGGAGAAGGTACCAAAAAAAATTAAAGAAGAAACGAAGAAAATGAGTTTTGATCTTTTTAAGGAAGGTAAAGCAATTTCACAAATCGCTGAGGAGAGAAATCTGAGCACATCAACTATAGAGGGTCATCTGGCATATTATATAGGGACAGGTGATATTCCAATAAATAAATTTGTTTCGCAGAAAATTACAGAACTTATCTCAATCCATTTTAAAGAAACTGATGATCTTAAAATCGGACCTGTTAAAGCTGCCCTGGGAGATAAGGTGACGTGGAGCGATATTAAATTTGTAATAAATCATATAAAGTTTCTCAATAAGTCTAAAGATGACATTCCTAAAGTTGTAGAGTCGTAAAAGTTAAGAGATACTATAATGGCAAACCCGATTGTCTTGAACTCTTGTACTTATTCAACAACTTTTATACTAAATCCATGATTGCTTCTAATGCAGGATGGGAAAAATTAACCATTTTGCCAAAACAATATTACCTCTGGGAGGTTTAAGTTAAGGTATATTCTAAGAATTGAGTAAGCAGTCTGTGTTTCAAAAAAGATGATTTACATACATTTTTAACCAGTATTTTGGAAACAGCTGTCAGTTTATCAACTAAAATAAAAGTGTATGGAAAACGATGGCCTTCCTGATAATGATCCTCAATATAGAGTTAAAGAACTTGAAAGAGAGTCAGAATTCTTTAAGCAGATAGCTGATAACTCCTACGACTGGGAAATTTTCACGGACAAAACAGGGAAAATTCTGTATGTCAACAATGCTTTTGAGCGCATCACAGGTTATTCTATGGAGGACGTTTTTTCGGGAGAAATATCTGAGAAGGATGTGGTGCACCCTGATGATCTTGATTTACTCAGATCTAACATAGGAAAATTAGTAAATCAACAAGTTGTCGAAGACTTTAACTACAGAATTGTACGAAAGGATGGGAATGTAAGATTTGTTAACCTGTATGCAGTCCCTGTATATAAAGACAATGAGTTTATTGGCACAAGGGCAACAGTAAGAGATTTAACATTGCAAAAGAATTTTGCTGAATTACAGACATCACGTGAAAAAGCTGAAGCTTTTAATAAACAATTTAAGGACTTCTTTGATAACGCTCCTGATGCTATTTTGATTATTGAGAGAGACTCAGGGATAATTCTCAAATCTAACATTTCAGCATCAAAGTTGCTTAAGTTTCCAAACGATAAGATAGATGGTAACAGTATATCTCAGGTTCAACCAACCTATAACGAAGAATTATTAAGAAAGCACGCTTCGGAATCAAATCAGTTTATCCCTTTGGAAGACCAACTGCTCAGGGCTGATGGTTCAGAGGTAGTAATTGAGGTTTTGGTTTCCGAAGTTACTTTTGAAGGAAGGCTCTGCCTGATGGAAATTCTACGGGATATTACATTTCGTAAACAAAGCGAGGAAGCTCTCAGAATAGCATTGCAGCGTGTGGAATTCCATATTGAAAATTCTCCTTTTGCTGTAATTGAATTCAATAATAACTTACAGGTTACTAAATGGTCTGATAAGGCTGAAAAGTTATTCGGTTGGAGTTCTGAAGAGATTATTGGCAAAAGTTTACAGGAGGTGCGGTGGGTACATGAAGAAGATGCGGGCAGGATATCTTCGCTTCTTCATAGTCTTATATCAAGCGGGAGGACCAGTAATGTTAACGTGAATAAAAATTACCGTAAGGATGGGACTGTAATCACTTGTGAATGGAATAATTCTGTTCTCACAGATGCTAAGGGAGAATTGTTATCTGTACACACATTGGTCAAGGATATTACCGAGCGCGATGAATACGAAAAAAAACTTGCTCATTCTCACCGGTTAATGCAATACGTTATTGAGCACGATCGCAGTGCCATTGCGCTGGTTGACAGGGATATGAGGTATGTCTATGTGAGCCAGAAATTCCTTAAAGATTACAATATTGAGGACAAAAATATCATTGGGAAAAGTCACTATGAAGTCTTTCCTGATATCCCCGAACGATGGAAGGAGATACATCGCAGAACAATGAAGGGGGAGATCACAAGCGCCGAAGATGATCCGTTTAAAAGGGAAGATGGAAGCGTGGTATGGGTCAGGTGGGAGTGCCGTCCATGGTATGAATCAGAAGATTCAATTGGCGGGATAATCCTTTATACTGAGGTAATAACAAAACAAAAGGAAGCTGAGATTGAACTAATAAAAGCAAAGGTAAAAGCAGAGGAAAGCGACCGGTTGAAAACTGCCTTCCTTCAAAACATGTCTCATGAGGTAAGGACACCATTAAACTCGATTGTCGGTTTTTCACAGCTTATTTCTGAACCGGGACAAACACCAAGTGAAATAAAAACTTTTTCTGAAATCATTCTTGAAAGCAGCGATAAGCTGATAAGAATTATTACTGATGTAATTGAAATTTCCAAAATCCAGGCAAAACAAACAGGCCTCGATCTGAGCAGGTTTGACGTTGTTGAAACTTTAACCGGGATTGTAAAAGAGTACAAGGAGATTGCTCACAGGAAAAATATTTCATTAATACTTAATCAGGATATAGAAACTGATAAATCCTTTATTATTTCAGATATTAGTAAGCTTGAAAAAATCTTTACGCACCTGATCGACAACGCAATTAAATTTACTCACCAGGGTTCAGTTAAGATTGATAGCAAAATAGAAAAGGGAAATCTGCATTTCTCGGTTTTAGATACGGGAATTGGAATTCCAGATGAATTGCAGCGAACTATTTTCGAACCATTCCGACAGCTTGAATCACGGATAAGCCTGGATTATGGCGGAAATGGTCTTGGTCTTGCGATAGTTAAGGCTTATGTGGCACTACTGCACGGAAGCCTGTATCTGAAATCGGAAAAGAACAAAGGCACCAAATTCACTATTTCAGTACCCATTAGTAAAACCGAAATTCAAACCACTGCTGATGCCACCGGTGAAGCTACCCCGGAAGTACACGAAGAACTTATTGTTAAGACAGTTCTGATTGCAGAAGATGAGTATGGAAATTACCGTTATCTTTATGAATTGCTTCACTCTGATACTCTTAAAATCCTTCATGCAATCAATGGAAGGGAAGCTATTGAAATATGTAAAAACAATGATGATATTTCCCTTGTTTTAATGGATATAAAAATGCCGCTGATGGATGGTAAATCGGCTGCAAAAGCAATAAGAGAATTCCGTCCCAATCTCCCGATTATTGCCCAGACTGCCTATGCGCTCGAATCAGAAAGATCCAATTATCTGAAAATTTTTGATGATCTTATTGCCAAACCCATAAAAAGGAATGAACTTAAACAAAAAATGGAGAAATTTATTCCTGCTTAGGTTGGTATGGAAATCGTAATAATTTGTCTGGCTGCATTTTTTACTGCAATTCTTACATTTTTTTCCGGGTTTGGTCTTGGCACAATATTAACGCCGGTTTTCGCAATATTCTTCCCAATAGAAATTGCGATAGCGCTGACCGGTGTCGTTCTGATAATTGCAGTACTGCTGGGAGCCGGGATTATTTAAGAGACGAAGAGACGAAGGGACTAAGAGACAAAATGACGATTAGAATGATCCCCTTTGGACGTTCTTAACTCTGTGAACCTCTGTTTTTCTCTATGGTCCTCAGTGTAAGTTCTTCAATTTTTAGGATGGATTCTTTGCGTGCTTTGCGCTTATTCACTTTGCGCCTTTGCAGTTAAAGATTTAGTTAACGATATGTTAATCCACGCTTTATCTTGAATCAAACATCATATTTATATGTCTAATATTGTCTAATACATAAATGGATCAGAATTTGTTAGGTTAATTAAAAACGCTTAAAATGAAAAGCACAGTAAAAATTACAGGAATAATGATGATGTTCATAATATCAGGAACTTTATCACTCAATGCACAACGCGGTACAAAAGCTCAGGGATCTCAGGACAAAAACAATGTAGGTTTGGAGAAGCCACAACGGCCAATGATGCTCGAGCCTTCTGATTCCCTGAAGAAGAGGGGCATGCGTAAAGATATGGCCGAAAATATGGATCGCATGAATTCATGTCATATGATGCATCATGGAAAAAGCATGGGACATATGGCCCAGGAAGGTCGAATGGACCGAGGGGGTGGACGTAAGGGTATGAGGAATGCGCCCCATGGGATGATATTTGACAGCATACCGGGACTGACAGAAGAACAAAAAAAGGAGATCACCTTACTGAAACAAAAACATCAGGAAGAGATGAAGAAATAAAGTGAGGAGATGCAAAAGTTCAGAGACGAAATGCAAAAGATGAGGCAGGAGATGCAGACCAAAATGAAAGAATTCAGAGAATCCCGTATGTCCGAGATGATGAACATTTTGAACGAGGAACAAAAGGGGAAGCTTGAGGAGAAGACTGAGATACTTAATAATTTAACACTGTATGCATTTCTCCCTGTTTTGCTGATCTCTATCATCCTGAATATCAAAGACTATCGGATCAAGTGATGTGGATTGCCCTGTGCCCCTTGTCTTCAGGCAACCGTTGACATGATAATTCTGTAACTCTTACGAATAATTGTGTAACGTCAGTCTGAAATGGTGCTTCTATCTTTGCAAGGTGATATAACTATTTCTTATTATAAATTAACGAGGGAGGAGTATTACCATGTTAAACAAAGCCAAATCAATACAGGGATTTAAACTGAGTGGAACAGACGGGGAAGTTGGCAACGTTAAGGAATTCATCTTTGACGATAATTACTGGGCAATACGTTATCTGGTAGTAAGCACCGGAGGCTGGCTCAGTGGAAGACAAGTGCTGATATCTCCATATTTCATTCAGGGAATAAATTTTGATGTGGATCTGATCAATGTCGATCTGACTAAAAGCGAAATTGAGAACAGTCCGAGGTTTGAGGACGACATGACTGTTTCAAGAGACTATGAAGAGTCATACTATAATTATTATGGATCGCCGGTTTATTGGGATGGACCTCAGATGTGGGGCTCCTCTTCACATATCGTGCGCGACCGTGAAAAATGGGAAACCACTCCAAGAGTGGAGAATGCCTGGAGTCCGAATCTTCATAATACAAAGGATGTTCGCGGACATTTCATCCAGGCTACAGATAATGAAATAGGTCATGTTGATGATTTTATTTTCGATGATGAAAACTGGGCAATCCGTTACCTTATTATCGATACAAAGAATTGGTGGCCGGGTAAGAGAGTTTTGATTTCCCCTGAATGGATTGATAAGATCAGCTGGGATGATTCAAAAGTTTATGTTCAGCTCACACGGGATGCTATCAGGCGGGCTCCGGAGTATGACGATGATATCGATATGATAACCAGGGATTACGAATCAAAGTTGTACCGCTATTATGAAAGACAAGGCTATTGGTCAGAAGAAAAAGTTGGAAGGGATTACAATCGTTAATGCCTGTCTATTACCGATCCGTACCACATTCGCTTAATTTTAAACCAGATACCCCGCAGATCATTTAATGCTGCGGGGTTTTTATTTCTACTGTTCCAACGTACTTACCATCACGGCTCATTCCTACTCATAGCTTACGCCTCACACCTCATGCCTTCCAATAAGTAAGGGCAGGGGAGTCCCTGAACTACCACTTATTACTCTTGTTCGACTAAGTAGATTCGATATCAACTGCGAACTTCCTTGTAAGCGTTTTGACGATGAGGTCTTCGTACATTTTGAAATGAAAAAACCCGCAGCTTAATGATACTACGGGGTTTTTAAAGAGTATGTCGTTACTTTATATTGATATCTCCACAACTGCATACTTTGAAATTTTCCAGAACTCTAAGGGATCTGTTATCTCAATGAATTCAATTTTCTTGTCTTTATCCTGAATAAACTGATATGAATTCGCAGGATGTTCGGAGATAAGCCTGGCACTTTTTGAATTTACGGGAATCGATTTCATAACAGTGATATCGATTTGCATAAATGAGCTATCTGGAAAACTTGCGGTTAAGGTTTTCGTTTTTCCTAATCCGATGAATCCTCCCTCTTTAGTTAAAAGACCCTTAGCCTTCAGCTGTTTAAACGTTCCACATACAAAGAAAGCCTTGTTCATCTCATAAGTCTGAGTATTGATTTTTTCATCCTTCTGAACAATAGTAACTTGCAAATCGGACTTCTCAGTATTAAGCTGTTCAATTTCGAATTTTTTGTTAAGCAGTGTGGTCTTCAGTTCAGAAATATTACTTTCACTCTGTTTAACAGATGTCTCCAATCCAGTGATGGTATTTTGCAGACCTTTTATTGTTCCGCCAGACTTGCTCAATTGACTCTTTAAAGCGGCAATTTTAATTTTGTTCTGTTCAAGTAGAACATTAATGTATTTAATATCTTCCAAAATTTGTTGCTTCTTAGTAAGAGATAATTCCCCGGTCGAATTATTCGCAATTATATCCTCTTTTTCTTTTATGATTGCGATGTTATTTTCAATATCGCCAAACATGTTAACCCATTCTCCTATCGATGAATCACGGGAAGTAATTATCTCTGAAAATGAATTTTTCTGGGTTTCCATCTGAGTGAGAAGTAGTTTATGATCGCGGTTATAAAGCGAATATGCAATAATACCGGCAATCAATAAGACTACAAACCCAATGATTGAAGTTGTTACAACCCCTTTTTTTATTCCCTCTTTCCTGATCCTGTCCTCATTTTCTCTGATAAGAGCTTCTTTTTTTCTGGCTTCTGCATTTTCATTTACAAGCTTAGGATCGATGTTTTCATCATTTTTCATGTAAATTCCTCCTTAGTTTTGTTATATGATTATAAAATAGATATAAAGGTAAGCCCATTATTAAGGGACAACATTGCACAATAACTGAAATAAGTTGCATAATTCACTGAGTTAGTCTTTACAGGAACTAAAAGCCAACAATAGATTTCAGAGATGACATCGGGATATCACTGGTTATCAGCACTTAAAATTAAGGGAACAATTTATTTCGCTTCAGCAGGGGCAAAAGATTTTAGTACAGGGCAACGGCCTGCCTCACATACCCAGTGGGCGTATAAGAATTTAATATGTTCACAAATATTTGTAAAAATTCACGGCATTTTAGCAATGGCTATGCTTTAATCAATGAGAATATATAATGGAACTCTTCGAAAAAATCTATTATTATCAATAAATTGTATTATATTTGCATGAAATATCATTCATTAAAACTAATATAGGCACTTAATGACTGAAATATCATACAACATTTACGCTGCCAGCGATAAGGCTTTAATAAAATCACTTGGGGCTTTCATTAAACATTACAGGCTGCAGCAGAATAAAACCCAGAGCCAACTTGCTGTTGAAGCAGGTATAGTTCGCTCAACACTCAGCCTTTTCGAGAGAGGGGAAAATGTAAGCCTTCTCGTTTTCATTCAGCTTCTGAGGGCTTTAAAACTACTCGATCTGCTGAGTGAGTTTCAGATCAGGCAGGAGTTGAGTCCACTGGAACTGGCTAAGCTTGAGCAATCAAAAAGAATAAGAGTACGTCCGAAAGATCAAGGTAAGAAAGCACCTGGTTCAAAATCCGATTGGTAAAAATGAATACTGCATACCTGAATATATGGAATAAACGGATAGGAGCAATTGCCTGGGATGATGACAGAGGAATAGGCACCTTTCAATTCGAACCTTCCTTTTTCAATAGTGGATGGGACCTGGCTCCCCTGAAAATGCCTCTTGCCGAAGGCAGAAACAGATTCTTCAATTTTCCCGAACTTAAAAATAGTACGGCCTTCAAAGGTATTCCGGGTTTGCTGGCTGATGTTATGCCTGATAAATATGGGAATGCAGTTATCAATGCCTGGCTTTCGCGCAATGGACGTCCTTCAGACAGTCTGAATCCGGTTGAAACGCTCTGTTTCATAGGCAAGCGTGGAATGGGAGCTATGGAATTTGAACCTGCAATGAAGGATGGTTATGACAAATCAGGTAAAATTGAAATAGGAAGTCTGATTGAGATAGCTAATGATATTCTTACCGGACGCCAGGATTTTTCAACCGATCTTTCTGCAGATGAAGAAAAAGCTCTCCTGTCAATTTTAAAAGTAGGAACATCCGCCGGAGGCGCAAGGGCCAAAGCAGTTATTGCCTTTAATCCTGAAACTCAGGAAGTGAGGAGCGGTCAGGTATCCACTCCCCCGGGATACACTCAATGGATCTTAAAATTTGATGGAGCAACCGACATTCAATTCGGATCATCACAGGGCTATGGCCGTGTTGAGATGGCTTATTATCTGATGGCTAAAACAGCCGGGATTGGGATGACCGAATGCAGGTTGCTGGAAGAGAACGGAAGAGCCCATTTCATGACAAAAAGGTTCGACAGAGAGCCGGGTAAAGGGAAGATCCATGTCCAGAGTTTTTGCGCCATGCGGCATTTCGATTTCAATGATGTTGGTACATATAGCTATGAGCAGTTGTTTGAAACTATGCGCATACTCGGGCTTCCTTATCCTGAGGCTGAGCAGTTATTCAGGCGCATGGTATTTAATGTGATTGCGCGCAATTGCGATGATCATACCAAAAACTTTGCATTTCTGATGAATAAATCGGGTGACTGGTCACTCTCACCTGCCTTCGATGTCTGCCATTCATACCGGCCGGGAAGCGCATGGGTTAGCCAGCAGTCACTTAGCGTGAATGGAAAAAGAAAAAATATTGGTTATGAAGATTTCATTTCTGTGGCAAAAAACATGAATATTAAAAAAGCCGCAAACATTATTAAACAAATAACCGGGGTTGTAAAAAACTGGCCTGAATTCGCAGAAGAAACAAAAGTTAATCATAATCTCAGAGATGCAATTGGCAAAACCATGATAGCCCTTTATCAAAATTGACACGCGAAACATCGAAACGCGAAAAAGTGTCCTAAAGTGTCCTTAAGTGTCTAGAGTGCCTTGAGTGCCTGGAGTGTGCTAGAGTGCCTAAACGCGAAACTCACCTGTAAGCTATATCCACAATTTCATAAACGGTAACCTCCTTAGGCCGTTTTAAGATGACCACATCTCCGGTTTTTTTAGTTATCAATGCTTTGGCCAGGGGTGATATAAAAGAGATTTTCCCTTTGGAAATATCGGCTTCATCAACGCCTGTAATCTGAAAAGTCTGAATGATCCCCGATCCTTCTGTTATGAGGGTCATTATTGCACCGAATCTTATTTCATTTTGTGGCTGCTCATCCGGATTAATTACTTTGGCTTCAGCAATTCTGTTGTTCAGTAGTTGTAGTTTTGCATTAATATAGTTCAGGGCAATTCTTTTCTCATTCTCATTGATGCTGGTCAGATTGTCTTTTTCATTGACAAGCATCTGTTTTTCGACCAGTAGCTGTTCCATGCCAGCGGGGGTAACAAAATTTGTTACACCTTCGGGTAGATACGCCCTCTGGGGCACCATTGGAATTTCTTCCTGGTCATCTTCTTTAACAAATCCTCTGCTCATAGCTTACAAAGTAATCATAATCGTTTATTCAGTGGAAAAGATTTGTACTCAAAATTAGCTCTTTAAAGAACAATTGTCAATTATTTTTGGTCTTTCTTCCTCGCATCAGAGCGTTGTAGCTCGACAGGATAGCCTTTTCGATGATGGACAACTCTAAATATTCTAGTTCACTCTAGGCACTCTGGGCACTTACTCTAAATATTCTAGTTCACTCCAGGCACTCCAGACACTCAGGTTTTTAAATAGTCGCCTCAACAGGATTCATTGTAAGTAATTAAAATATCAACTTTTATTTATACCAATAAGTGTATATCTTTGCAGAGATAATGCAATAAATTAGATCAAAATAGTAACTGAATTATGGCACAGGAAAACTTTGTAATAGATGAATATATTACTCTCTTCAGCAACTTTCCAATAGTTATATTTCTTCTTATAATGATACCTGCAGTTGGAAAAGTCCGATGCTACATTGGTATCTCTCGGACACTGATTTTCAATCTCTCCCTGTCTGAATCCACAATTACTAAATTCAGGTTCAACAAACTTAGTTTCAATAACAAGCAGCTTACGATTCCCATTAACATCTTTATACTTAAGAAGAGCATCGCAATCCACACCCCCTTTGCCAGATTGATCGTTAAATATTGTTTTTGAAGGTGTGAATTCATATTCTATACTTCCAATAATTTCATCAACATTTCCCAGGAGATGACCCAAAAAAGCTTTAGCAAAGTTCTTATCATGTTTTAATGGAGCAAACAAATTAAAACACATTGCCTGTGATGACAACATATTTTTGGTTGTTCTATTTAAATCTACACCTTTCCCATTTTTATTTCTTGCAATAACTTCTGCATAAATCTGACTCCCGGAGTGAGGGGAGAAAGTTCCATTCTTTTTTATCTTCTCCATAACGCCAAACGCTTATATCAGATCCTTCTCCTTCAGTCCCCACCGCTCATGTTCTTCAATATTGCCCAGCGGCTCAATATGAATAAATATGTCATATACATATGGGATAGATTCACGTATATTATATTCGAGAATCTTAACTTTTTCATGAGCATCGTTTATACTTAAATCACCTTCGGCTTCAACATCCAGCTCTATTAAGTAGTAAGCGCTGATCTTTCTGATCCTTAAACGATGAGGATTAAATAAACCGCTGACCTTTTTTACTTCTTCAAATACCTTTTCATATAAACTCATATCAGCCTCACCTTCCATCACTTCTGTAATGGTTCCCTTGAAAATACTTATCGCGTTGAACATTATCCATACACCTATAACAGCAGCAATAATCCTGTCTATTACAGGTAAACCCAGGAAAAATATAAAAGCTAACCCGACCATGACTCCAACAGAGGTAATAAGGTCGATGAACATATTCCTGCTGTTTGCGAGGATCATTGAGCTTTCTGATTTTTTCCCGAGTTTGTATTGACTCCACCCAAGGATAAGTTTGCCAACTATCGAAAACAGAGTCACATAAACCGACCAGACTCCAGGAATCGTGCCATAATCATGGGTTATCAGCCTCCCCACAGCTGATACGGTAAGTTGACTTCCGACGAAAAAAATAATGAAAGCCAGAACTGCAGTAGCAATTGTTTCAGCCCGGAAATGACCATATGGGTGCTCTTTATCCGGTGATTTTATCATCACAATCGATATGATCAGAGTTATTAATGATACGAATACATCAGTGAAGCTGTCCAGCCCATCTGCAACAACTGCAGCGCTTCCTGAGAGATAGCCAATTAATATTTTTGAAATAGCAAGTGCCGCATTCCCGGCTATACTTATAATTGAGGCTTTCTTAATTATCTTATTTCTATCCATAACTTTTCCTTCCTGAATCTGATGTTATTGCGTTGTTGCGTTGAGGCTTTCTATTGATTAACATCTCAATTTATTAGCACCTGTACAGCAATGCTAATATAATAAAAAACGCAAAACTCAAAACGTAAAACGCAAAACGCTCAATGCAAAACTCAAAACTCAACGCTAAATGTTAAACGCTCAAACCTTTTCTGATCTTCCTGTTCATATTCCTGTGGAATTCCTTTATAAAACGTTTATGAAAAAACGGATATAGGTCGTCACGTAACAGCGATCCGCTTCTGAAATATGTTTTATGAACAATGTTTGTGACGCCATTGCCACCATCAAGGATATGGATAGTCTGCTTGCCTTTGGATTTATTTTTCTCGAGATAGCTGAACTCAATTATCTCTTCTTCCTGGTTGATTTTGATGATCTCAAATGCGACTGGCAGATTTAACAGTCCTTTCAACAACCTGAGACGCAGAAAATACACCTGGCCTGTATCAATTTCAGGAAAAAAATCATTGTTCCTGTATGTCACGGTATTTGTACTTTTTGAAATCAGTAAGCCTAATTTCACTGAACGATTGTCCCACATTTCAATTGAATTGGCATGTCTGTATGTATTCCACACAATTGTATGACCGACCTTCAGGTTAAAAGTCTTTTCAATAACTCTGAAATCGGATTCAATGGCATCTTTTTTCCAGCTTGAATGGATTAAAGAGAAATCACGCATTTTATCGAATGCGCCTGATATTATGAATTTACGGACTTTTTTCTGAGGTATTTCCTTAAGATTGATAGAACTTACATCCTGAGAAGCCATTGCTGCCGGCAACAGTCCAAATGCCATAAACAGTATTATCCTATTCAAATAGGTTTTTCCTGCTAATACATTTTTCCTGATCATAGATTATAAAGGCTGGTAAGGAAATTAATTTGAACAAGATAGACAATAATGTCAATAAAGCCCTTAAATATAAAAATCCTTAAAAGACGCAAAACTCGTCAAAACTCAAAAACCCCGAAGACCATTAGGCAATAGGCAATAGGCAATAGGCAATAGGCAAAAGGCAATAGGCAAAAGGCAATAGGCAAAAGTTAGAAGTCTTATCAAAACATCTAATCTCCTGCATCTTATTAAAACATATTTACTAATCTCTTTGTTATCTTTTGAGAGATAAGTCAATGTAGATTGCTAAAAGTAGATTTTAACAGCTGAATATGTTTCTTCGATTTTTGATCATTATTCTTATTGTGTTACTGCCCACAGGTGTCAGTCAGCTTGAGGCACAGGTGTTAAAGGATACATCCACGCTGAATCTCATAAAAAAAACCGTTGACCAGATCTATGATACACGCTTTAGGGAAGCCGGTGAAACCTGCAATATAATCAGTAAAGAATACCCTGATCATCCGGTTGTTTTCCTGTTGAGGGGAATGATAATATACTGGGAAAACTATCCGCTTATGTCTGAATCAGGCGCAAGCCGGGGTTTTGAAGATCAGATGCGTCTCTGCATCGATAAATGTGAAAATTACAACTCTGAAAATGAAGCGGAGTTTTTGCTTACCACTCTTTGTGCAAGGGGAAGCTTACTTGCATTTTACGCTGGCAATGACCTTCAATCAAAAGTATTCTCCCTGGCAAGAACCTCCTACAGATATCTGAGACGTTCATTTGAATTCTCCGGGACATTTCCTGATTTCTATTTTTTTACCGGATTGTACAATTATTACCGTGAAGCATACCCCGACGCTCATCCTGTTTATAAACCCCTTTTCACGGTTTTTCCCCGGGGCGACATGGTAAAAGGTCTGGAGCAGCTTCGAATTGCATTTAAGGAGGCCATATTCCTGAAAGCAGAAACTTCAACTTTTCTGTCATCAATTTATAAGTATTATGAAAGCAACTTTGGAGACGCCTCATATTTCAGCAGAACTATTTATAAAGAGCATCCGCATAATTTCGTATATAAACTGAACTGTATTGAGGACCTGCTTCTGGCACGAAAATATGAAGAAGCCGAAAAGCTCATTGATTACCCGGATTCAAAAACAAATAACGGGTATTACAATGCACAACTTACTATTCTCAGGGGTATTCTTTATGAAAAAAAGTATCTCGATATGATCAAAGCCGAAGAGGAATATTCAGCCGGTATTAAAAGTATCTCGGAATACGGCAATTATGGTGAACAACATGCAGCTTACGCCTATTTTGGGTTGAGTCGTATCAGCGCATTCAACAACGACTGGCATAATCAGAGGGCGTACCGACGGAAAGCCCTCAATATGACAGGCTTCGGACATATCAGTTTTGATGATTAGTGACCGGAGGTGGCACAGACATCATCTGAATTATAGCTCGTCCCCTTTCCTGAGATAAAACCCCACAACATTCAGCCCCTTCCGGTAAAATTCCGGATCTGCAAGCTTTGCCTGATCAGCAGTTAAAACAGATACCGTTTTGCTGCCATCCTTCTGTTTTAACACCTGTACACCTTTTGTGGTCCTGCTTCCTACCGGATTTATCAGGCTTGTATTGAAAAGAATTACTTTTTTAATGCTGCTTACTGCGACAATATCAATATCAGTTTCTATCAGTTGAATGAAAACAAGGTTTGAATCATTGTTGAATGCATTTTTGAGCTTTTTACGCTTATAATCTGTACTAAAGCTGTTCATGGCAATCTTTCCTATCTTGCCGTTTTCGAATGCAACGATAAGGAACCCTGAATATTTTTTGTCACCGGTTATATAGACCGGTTTTTCTCCCTCTTCAGGATCAATTTTGTCAAGCACCTGATGTATATTGTATATCTCTGATTTAGGTACTTTGTAGACATTACAGTATGAAGTAAAGATCAGTATCTCATCCGAATCCGTGGTGTTTCCGAATTTTATTGGTTGTTGATCGGTTGATCCATTGAATCCGGTTGCTTGATTTTCCATAGTGATAGTTTATAGTTGAGGAAGGTAAAAGTAATGATTTTTTTACCGCAAACGAATCCGAAAACCGCAATCTTATATTCATGGAAATCTAATCCCTGTCAACCTCTCAGCTGTAACCCAGAGGCGCCTTGCAAGTACTTTATCATGTGATAGCTTCGTCGATCCGACTTTTACCGGCTCTCCGGTCCATTCTGATCGACCGTTTGGACCAAAATATTCTCCGCCTTTTACATCGGGATCAAGGGCAGCCATCAGCATGGGCTTTGCTCCCAGCTCAGGTGAATGTGTTATGACAGATGTCAGAGGTTGTGAAATATATAACAACCATTTCGGGATATACCTTACAAGGTTCGTAAGACTTAGCCCGGGGTGCGCTGCTACAGAAAGAGTCGTCAGTCCTTCATTCTCGAAACGTCTCTGTAGTTCGTATGCAAACACCTGACAAGCCAGTTTTGATTGTCGGTAGGCTTCTAAGGCTGAGTACCTCTTTTCCCAGTTCAGATCATCAAAGTTGATTTTTCCATTCTTGTGCGCATTGCTGCTGAGTGAAATAATCCTCGAGCCGGGTGTTCGTGTAATTAGATCATACAACAACCCGGTTAAAAGAAAGTGCCCGAAAAAGTTTACACCCATCTGACTTTCAAAACCATCTACTGTTTTAGAATATGGCGGGATCATTATTCCGGCATTATTTATCAGTAAATCAAGTTTATCGTACTTCTCAAGAAAGGTTTTTGCAAAATTCCTTACAGAAGACATAATACCTAAATCAATAAGCATTATTTCCAGATCTGCATGGGGTACTTTCTTAATAATATTCTGTTTCGCTTTTTCAGCCCTGTCGGAGCTTTTACAAGCCATAACTACTTTCATCTCTTTTCCTGCAAGGACTAATGTAGTTTCATACCCCAGCCCGGTATTTGCCCCGGTAACAATTGCAATTCTCCCTTTTTGTGAAGGGATTCTTTCAATATCGAATGGTTTCATATGTTAATTTCAAGTTACACACCCTTAGTAACAGATAAACACCGGTGTTGTTTTTGAGGAACGATTAAGGGAAATACTTTTAACTGCTAGGTCGCAGAGGGAAATCGGCGCGAGAGAACTCAAGGGCAAGTCCCCTTCAGGGGTCCCTATAGCTATCGGGATAGGGATTTGAGACTTTGCGTCCTTTGCGTTTATTGGATTTCAAAATCCAAAATCAAATGATTGAACAATTATTTTATGATGATGTTTTGCCTTTAGATACTAATTACTATATAAAATACAGAATTACCATGGAAACACTGTTGTCAGTAATAAGAGAAACGGATAAAGCAAAAAAATTTATCAGTTATGTTGTGAGGCTTGCACAAGATCTCAAGGTCCGAATCCGCCTGATATATGTGCAGGAAGCTTATGAGTACACAATTGGCCAGCCGCCTGCTGCGGAAACCTATACTTTTGATAATCTGAAAGAAAAGGAGGAAGAAGCAGGAATGGAGCTTCGGGGGATCGTCAGTGAAGTACTTGAAGAATTACCCGGCGAGGTGTCACTTGAGTATTCTACAGAGGTAGCATCAACCACAAGTGTGATTGATGAATATTACACAGAAAACATTAATGGTATTGTAGTTCTGGAAGGGGCGGAGCAAAAAAATATTTTGTCACCGGTTCCATCTCTTAATGAAATCATTGATGCGACTGATTGCCCTGTATTGGTTATTCCTGAGAATTATAGATACAGTACCTTCAGGAAGATAGTTTATGCAACCGATTATAAAGCAAAGGACATTAAATCATTAAAGCATCTTATAGAGTTGACCAACAGGCTGTCGCCTTCAATAACCGTACTTCATATCGTAGGTAAACCCGAGACAGAGGAGATAATAAGCGAATCCGGATTTGAAGAGATGCTTCAGGATGAAACCGGTTATAAGAATATATCTGTTAAACTATTGGAAACAGATGAAAATGAGAACGCTCCTCAACTTATAAGAAACTTTTTACAGGAAAAAAAAATTGACCTAGTAGTTCTTTTAAAGGAAAACAGAAATTTTTTTGAAAGAATCTCAAATCCCGATCAGACCAGGAAGATTAGGCGGGTCACCGAAATCCCGGTTCTGATTTATAAGTAGTTGCATCCCGGTGCACGGCAAGGCATAGATTTCGTCAATTATGAACGTAACCTGAAAAAGAAGTTGTATTAAAAGGTCAACGTTATTTAGGCATTGACAATTGACAATTGACAATTGACAACTCAGCACCCAGCACCCAGTAACAAATCTGTTTGAACCCATCTGCTATGTCATTTGTTAGAAATTATAAGTTAATGTCTGAAGCTGAATATTATTATGCGTGACGAAATCAACTACATCAACCTTTGCTCTGGTTGACATTTTTTTTGTAGGAAAACTGGGCGCCTCGGCAGTTGCTACTGTAGGGCTTACAGAGACTTATCTTTTTCTGTTGTATTCAATTGTGAGACTTAGAGATAAAGGACAAATTGTGGAACGAGGATTAGTTTGTCCAAGTCCTTTGCGACAATCCGCAATTTCTCTGAACAATAGATAGTTGCTATTGTTATTTAAGGAGACGATTTGAAAATCCTGTCAGAGAATCCTTAATTTGTAATAAATGAAAAAAGCACTCTTTTTTACAGGCAGCCTGATTTTAATCATCGGGCTTATTTTGATTGGCAGCTGCGACAACAAAGTCAGGGGCTGCACCGATCCCGATAGCATTAATTTTAATGAGTTTGCCGAGAAAAACGACGGGAGCTGCCTTTATGAAGGTGATGCAGTAATCTGGTATGATGAGGTTGCTTCAGCCGGATTAACTGATGATGGTGCAACAGCCCTGACTTTCTACCTTGATGGAGAGGTAATTGGCTCGTCTGCTACAAGTGTTTATTGGGAGGATGCTCCTGATTGCGGGGAGAACGGCTCAATTTCTGTTAGTGTTGATATGGGAAATAATAAGACCCGGAATTATACACTGAGCGTAAAGGATCAGGATAATTTTGAATACTGGAATACTACATTACCATTCGAGGCAAACACCTGTATGGCAATCGGGCTGACATGGGAATCCAGAAAGAAAAAATAAATCTAAATACTTATTGCATTTAACTTATACCCTAAAATAATGAACTTAGAGATTACAATTACACTTATTCTTGCTATAATAATTGGAATTCTGGTACTCAGGTTTATAACGCGTATTTTTATAAAGGGCATGCTCCTTTTTATAAAATTCGCCGTTTATCGCACCGGGTTCGGGTTATTACATCATTCCGGTTTCATCTGTCTCAAACTACGCATATTATAATCATACGCTTATGCTAAAACTTCTGAAATAAACTTTTCAAGCTTTAGCCTGTCAAGTTTGCCGTCGGTCCTAACACCGGTGCACACGTCTACTCCGAAAGGATTGACGATCTCAATAGCCTCTCTCACATTATCGGGAGTAAGTCCCCCGGCAAGGAAGACAGGGCACTTGACATTATCCCGGATAAACCTGCTTAGTTTCCAGTCGTGTACCCTGCCGGTACCGCCAAGTTCCTTGATCTTTAGTTTCGGATTACCGCTGTCGAGGAGTATTGCATCAACCATTTCTGAAATTTTAATAGCCTCATCTGCTGATCGCTTATCTGCAACATGAATCACCTGTACAATTTTCACAGAAGGCATTGCTGCCTTAAGCTGGCAATAAGTTTCAACTTTAATTGAATCAACTAATTGAATTGTATTCGTATTCGTTCTGTGGTGATGATCAATGATCTCCATCAGTGAGGTCGCGCTGGTGAGAAGGAATGTTGCAATACCGGGAGGTACCGTAAATGCAATCTTCCTGATTAAGTCATCGGGAATTGGTCCGGGCCCGCTTGGCATTTTTCCCACAAGACCTATTGCTGAAACCCCGCAATCGATGGCCATCTTTGCTTCATCTGTGCTGCTGATGCAACATATCTTAATCCTTGGTTTCATAGATAATGAATTAATTAATTAACCGTTAGGATCACTGTTTGTTTGATTATGTGTAAAATTAGTCAATAAATTCTCTCTAGCTCTAAAATGCAAAGCCAATTTAATAATCATTTGTTTTCAAAGTTTTGCCCTCAAACTTTAGAAAAACTTCAATAGACAGGAGATTCTTCAAAATTTGTTTTGAGACCACCTTGCATTTAATCACTACAAAAGTTAAACAAAAATCAAAGAACATTAAACTTTATTTATGCCATCTTGTTTATAATGAGAAGGATTACCAATACTAAACGTTTATAAGCTGACCTGATGTTAAAATCTCCGGGTATAGAAAGAATAAATTCAATACTGTTTTTCTTTATACTGATAGGTCTTATTCTGTATTTTGGACGGGATCTGCTTGTGATTATTACCTTTTCAGGTTTTTTAGCGATGTTAATGACACCCGTTTCAAATAAGTTTGAAAGGCTTAAGCTGCCAAGGATACTCTCATCACTCATATCGGTTCTGCTTATTGTTGCTGTTATTACATCGGTAATTATGCTCCTTTCCGCTCAGATTACTAATATCAGTGAGGATATTCCACAGATTAAAAGCAGGATAGATGAAATGATAGGAAGTCTGCAATCGTGGGTCAAAGAGCGTTTTGGAGTGAGCATCGAACAGCAGGCAACCACTTTGAAGGATCAGGCATCAGGAGCCATAAGCAGTGCCGGCGGATTTCTTGCGGGAATGGTAACAGGTACTTTTACATTTATAGGAAGCTTTATACTTGTATTGGTTTTTACTTTCCTCTTTTTACTGAACAGAGAAAAATATGAAAACTTTGTAATAATGCTTTTTAAAGAAAACAAACGCCTTGAAGCCAAAGATATACTGAGCAAAATCAGTAAAGTCGCCCAGCAGTATCTTGGGGGAAGACTGGTTTCAATAGCTATACTTGCCATACTTTATTTTATAGGTTTTACAATTATCGGGCTTAAGAATGCAGCCCTTCTCTCGGCAATTACTGCTGTAATGACATTTATACCATATGTGGGTCCTTTTATCGGCGGAGTGCTGCCATTCCTTATGGCATTAGTGGGAGGATCATCTAACCAGGCAATTTGGGTAGTAATAATTGTATCGCTTGCTCAGGTTTTTGATAACTATTTTATTGAACCTTACGTAGTTGGCGGGAGCGTTAGCATAAGCCCGTTCTTTAGTATATTTATACTTATTATTGGCGGTGTGGTTTGGGGTATTGCCGGTGTTATTCTCTTTCTTCCGTTGCTTGGAATAATTAAAATAATTTTTGAAGAAGTGGAAGGTTTCCAACCTTATGCATATCTGATAGGCGACCAGAAAGAATCTTCAGCGCCAAAAGAAATCTGGTCAAAATTTAAAAGACTCTTTAGAAAAGACAAAATCCTTTAAACGTTCCTTAGTGTGCCAGCAATAGCTATCTGGACACAGAGTTAGCACTTAGAAAATCCCCTCCTAGGAAGGGATTTGGGGTGGGTTTTGGAGATCAAGATGATGATAACATGTAACAGAAAAGCTGGATGGATTGAAATATGGAAGAGTTACTTCTTAAATCCCCTCCTTCGGTGTGGTTTGAGGCATAGCCGTCAACCTAAGCTAGTAGGAATTCATTAATTATGCTGGATAGATATGATAGTCAGACATTTAACATTCCACTCCTTTTTGAAGCTATTCTTTATACACAGTAAGTGCGGTTCGCAAGGTTGAAAATTTAAAGCCATTAAACGCAAACGCAGAGGGAAATCGTCGGGCAAAAAAACTAGGATCGTGTCGGCATAGTAAATCTGAAATTACTTCCTTTTCCGTATTCACTTTCAACCCATATTTTCCCGTCATGCTTTTCAACAAATTCTTTGCAAAGAATAAGGCCTAAACCAGAACCCTTTTCATTGAAAGTCCCCATGGTGGAAAAGATCTGAGAGATATCAAATAAACCGGGGAGTCGATCAGCCTCTATGCCAACGCCATTGTCGGAAACAGATACAATTACACTACCCTGTTTTTTTACTGCATTTATATTGATAGAACCACCGGGTTTGGTAAATTTTATTGCATTTGTTACCAGGTTTCGCAATATTGTTTTCAACATGTCAATATCGGCAAAGATATTTACCTCTCCGTGGCCAGAATAGTTAATAGTAATGTTTTTTGCATCTGCTGCCGGGTTCAAAACACTTTCAACATTCGTATATACATCATGTAAATCAAGTATTTGAGGATTGAATGGTATTTTACCGGAATGTGCTTTTGTCCACACCAGAAGATCTTCAAGAAGGTTATAGGTTTGTTTTGATGCATCATTTATAATATTCACATGACTTTCAATATCGTCTATAGAAAATTTCCTTATGTCTTCAGTCAGCAGTTCCAAAAATCCAAGTATGGACGTAAACGGGCTTTTCAGATCATGGCCGAGGATGGTTATGAAGCGGTCTTTGTCGAGATTCAGCTTCTCCAATTGCATATTCAACTTACTGATCTGTCTTGTCTTTACGATTGAATTGATCCTTAGAAGTGTCAGAAAGAACAATAACACGCTGATTATTAAACCGGCAATCAGTACAATAGTCTGATCTCTGTGAAGCAGAGTCTTTTCCTGAACTTTGCTGATAAATTCAAGGATCCATTTTTTGCCGTTAAACTCAATCGGAAGAGTCAGTTTAAGATCTCCGATATCATCAATCACTTCGTTTCCGGCGCTGTTATATAAAAGAGAATCATTGGAGGTTCCACCCTCATCGTAGATATTAAAGCTGATGCGATTTTCATCAGGGAATGCAACATTCTGATGAATCCCGCTCATAAGATCTTTCATCCTGTATGGGCTGAAAATCCAGCCTTTGATTGCGGTACGTCTATCCTCAATAGATATTGTAGGCATATTATTCCGGTAAACGGGTACATACATCAGAACTCCTGCCTGAACATCTTCAGTTGTTTCCTGCATAAGTGTTACTTTCCCCGAAAGCATTGCTCTGTTTGAATCTCTGGATGCTTCCATCGTAATTCTTCTGATCGGTTCGGAATACATATCATAACCAAACGCATTTAAATTCCGGTCTGAGAATGGTTCTATGTACACAATTGAAGAATATATTTCTCTCTCCCCGGATGGGAAAATATCATATTCTGAGTATCCTTCGTATCTGATATTTTGTATATGCTGCTTCAATTGATCTTTGGGAATTAGTACAGTAAAACCAAATCCTTGTATTCCGGGTAAGTATCTGTTTATACGGGTTCTGTCATAAAACCTGTGCCATTCCGTTCGGGTAATAGTATCTGAGCTGGCAAAAAGGGCCGCACCGCTGTGGAGAAGCTGAGCCTGTTGGTCAAGCCGTGTAACTATTTTAATAAGGAGCTCGTTACAGGTATATTCAAAATCTCTCACCGCCACTTTTTTCATATTCATTCTGATATATGAAACAGAAATTATGGTTATCAGAAGACCTATGAACAAAACAGCTAAGGTGACAAGTATATCTCGTATGGGGAAGTGCAATGAGAAGGTTCTGTTCAGACCAGTTTTCATCCTTGAGGAAATTTGTATGCAGAGTGCAAGATAGAAAATCATCTTAATTTAAACAAAAGCGTAACCCGATTTTTAGGGAATAGTTCAATCTATTAAACAAACATGTTAAATGAATTATATGAGTATCGGTTTATGAATATTAAAAACTGAAAAAAGATTGTCGTGAGACTTTAGCCATCAGCGAAGAACCGAGTCCAGCTTGCTGGCGAGCTCGGCGCAGCCAAAATTTTCACTGGATTTATTGAACCAAGCTTTGACTTGGATGTTTTACATATTAATCAAAATAATTTTCAATAAAAATCTAATATATTGTAATTATGATCGCAAACTCAATTCCAAAAGGTTACCACACTCTTATGCCATATATAAACGTCAGGGGTGGGGATAGAATCGGGTGCAAAAGTAAAAGGAGATATGGAAGTGAAAGATCAGTTTTATGGTGACCGTGCCGGTACTATTACTGACCCTTTCGGACATCAATGGTCTATTATGACTCATGTTGAGGATGTCTCATTTGATGAGATGCAGAAGAGATCTGATGCTATGTTTACAGTGCATAAATAATAATTAGAAATATGGCCCAAACAAGCACTTACCTGAATTTTGTACGCAACACTGAAGAGGCGTTTAATTTTTACAAATCTGTTTTCGGTGGTGAATTTGTAGATGGAAAGATCAACCGTTTCGGTGAAATTCCTGCCGAAGAGGGTATGCCACCTATGGCTGAAGAGGATAAAAACCTTGTAATGCATGTCGCTCTTCCAATTCTTGGCGGGCATATGCTCAGGGGAACAGATGCACCTGAATCACTGGGATTTAAAGTTAATATTGGCAACAATGTTTATATTTCCCTTCACCCCGATTCCAGGTTAGAAGCCGATGAATTATTTGCAAAACTCTCCATGGATGGAGGAGTCGAAATGCCAATGCGTGATATGTTCTGGGGCGATTATTATGGATCGCTGGTTGATAAATTCGGCATAAGATGGATGGTCAATTACTCTGAGAATCAAACCTGATGCCAGGCAAACAGTTTGCGATAAATAAGAGCTTTTTTTATCTTCTCGTTGATATTATAGAAAGCTTTTGATAATTAATTTTGTTTATTATTTCTAAATTACTATATTTGAGATTGTTTAAGATTTTTTAAGCAGTAAATAACCTGATCCGACAGCCCTCTGTTTGTCTTTTAGTGGCTGAGCTTAAAAGATTATTGTAATGCCTCAGTTTGAGGAATCTCGACCAGAAAATGTATTATTTTGATTGAGCTTTAAGTTGATATTTTTCTGAACAAACTGAAAAATTGTTGCTTTGAAAAAATTTTGGCTTAAAAATCCCGGTCATTTACTGATTGCAGTTCTTTTGCCAGTGGCTGCTTCTGTTCTGCAATGGATATTCTGGCCGTTAATAGATCCTTTTATCTGGATATGGTTCTTCCCGGCGGTGTTTTTCAGTGCAAGGATTGATGGTATGCGTGGTGCATTAATATCAACCATTCTCTGCGTGGTTTCTGTTTTATATTTCTTCATTCCTCATAAATTCTCTTTTTCTGTTGCAGATCCGAAGTATCTCCTCTCAGTCATAATCTTCATTACTATGGCTCTTTTGGTTGGTTATTCACAGGAACTTCTTATAAGTCATATTGTCAGAAAAAGGAAGATTGAAGCAGCATTGAACGAAAGTGAGCAAAGGTACCGTCAGATTGTTGAGAACTCACAGGAAGGAATAATTCTGCTATCACTGGAAGGTGAGTTTTTATACGTTAATGGGAGATTTGCAGAGATGCTGGGTTATTCTGTCGAGGAGGTATTGGGCAAAAAAAGTACTGATTATGTATCTGAGGATCATTGTGTCGAGGTTCAGGAATCAGATCAACAATTAAAAATGGGAGTCAGGGTGCAAAAAGAAATAAAGTTCAGAAAAAAAGATAGCAATATTGTGTGGACACTTTATAATGCCTCTCCTGTTTATGATGAAAATGGAAATCATATCCGGAACCTGGCTACTTATATTGATATTACCAATCGGAAAAAGCTGGAAGAAGAGTTAGCCCTTAGTGAACAACTTCATACCCTAATGATAATGCATCTTCCAAACAGCGCAATACATATAATGGACAGGAATTTCAGATATATTCAGAGCGGAGGCAGTCAGCTTATAAAACTTGGACTGACAGGTGAAATGATAAGAGGAAAGACAATGTTTGATGTTTTACCCCCTGAGGTTACCTGTGTTATGAAACAATCATTTTTAAAAGCTCTTGAAGGGGAGGAATCCGATTGTGAAACCATCTTCAAAGATCTTTATTTGCTGAATATTTTTGTCCCGATATATAAACAGGAGAGGGTGGTTGATAATGTTCTCGTTCTATCCATCGATATGAGTAATCACCGGAAAGCGGAAAAAGAATTATTAATTGCAAAAGAAAAACTAAATCTCGCACTGGAAAATGCAAACATAGGAGTATGGGATTGGGATCTG
>JBBRVC010000022.1:0-34652 GCA_038247205.1 Bacteroidales bacterium | reverse complement strand
TCAGGAAATGAAAGAGCCTGAACGGTACACCACCAGTATTCCTCGAGTGTCTCGCCTTTCCAGGCAAAAACAGGTATTCCGGCCGCTGCTATTGCTGCCGCTGCATGATCCTGGGTTGAAAAAATATTACAACTTGCCCATCTGACATCTGCCCCCAGTTCAACAAGAGTTTCGATAAGTACTGCTGTCTGTATTGTCATATGAAGAGAACCCATGATTCTTGCTCCCTTCAGCGGCTTTTCAGCTGAATATTTTCTTCTGATAGCCAGTAATCCGGGCATCTCTTTCTCGGCAACTTCAATCTCCATCCTGCCATAAGCGGCGAGAGATATGTCTTTTACTTTATATTGCATTTTTTCGGTAGTGGTTTCCATGCTATTAATTTTAAGGGTGTAAAGATAGTAAAAAACTGTAAAGCTCAGATAAGCAGCCTGAGGGTTTCTTCTTTATCACGTGACATCTGCAACGCCAGCTGCTCCATATTATCAAACTTTTGTTCATCCCTGAGCCTCTTTATGAAAATAATGGTTATAGCCTGCCCGTAAATATCCTTATCAAAGTTCAATATGTGAACCTCAATGGTTCTGGTTCCGGGTCCTTTCTCAACAGTCGGGTTCTTTCCAATGCTAAGCATGCCGGGTAATTCAGCGTTTTCAACCTTCACCATTACAGCATAAACCCCGTCTGCCGGAATCAACTTGAACTCACTGTCGGGTTTAATATTAGCCGTTGGGAAACCAATTGAGCGGCCTATCTTCTTACCACCCACAATGATACCTGACATGGAATAATTGTATCCCAGCAGGCTATTTGCCTCATCAAGTCCTCCTGCAAGCAATGACTCACGTATAGTAGTGGAACTGACAATTTTTCCGTCAAGAAGAAGACCCCGGACCTGTTCAACAAGGATATTTAATGATTCTGCACATTTCTTTATCATCTCGAAATTACCTTCTCCCTTCTTTCCGAAATGATGATCATAACCAACAATAAGATGTTTTGCATTTATCTTTTCATGCAGAATTTTGTTCACAAATACGCAGGCCTCCAGATCGCTGAATGTTCTGTTAAATTCAATAACTATCAGATGATCAATACCTGCTTCACGGAGAAGATTTACCTTTTCTTTGAATGTTGACAGGAAAGACAGATCTTTATGTTTTTGGTGCAATACAAGCCTTGGATGAGGATCAAACGTAATGACGACAGAGTCAACCTTCTCATTACGAGCCCTATGTACAAGTTTTTCCAGAAGTGATTTATGCCCCCGATGCACGCCATCAAATATTCCAAGAGTCACTACCGGAGTAACCAGATTCAGATCTTCATATCCTTCATGTATAATCATACCAGAATTTTGATGATGTAAAAATAGGAAAACCTTGTCAATAAGGAAACCAATAAAGAACAATCTATCTCTTAAGGTTTTTGAAAATTATGAATCATCCGTAAGGCGTTTTTCCTCTATATAATCTCATAAACGGTGAAGTTTAACTCAGGAATTTTGTACTTTTATAGAAAGTTACAAAATCTGATATGGATTCCATACCATACTACCGGGTTGACCCATGGCTCCATCCCTATATTGGCATCATTGACAGGCGGATAGAGAGGTGCCTTATAAAAGAAAAGCAGCTCTCCGGAGATGGTTCCCTGTGGAATTTTGCGATGGGACACCACTATTATGGCCTTCACCATTCGGGTAATAATTATGTTTTCAGGGAATGGGCACCAAATGCTATAGATATATACATTACAGGGGCATTTACAGATTGGAAAGAAAGGCCGGAATTCAAACTGCAAAGGATTAATAACAATGGTGACTGGGAAATAACGATACCTGCAACATCATTGAAACACCAGGACCTCTATAAGCTATCTGTTCATTGGACCGGTGGAAAAGGTGAGCGAATACCATCTTATGCGACCCGGCTTCTGCAGGACGAAAAAACAAAAATATTCAGTGCCCAGGTATGGGATCCGCCTGTGAAATATGAATGGCAGGTTAAGGAAATTGATACGCCTTTGACTGTTCCTGTAATCTATGAAGCACATATCGGTATGGCCACCGAAGAGGAAAGATTAGGAACCTACCGGGAATTTACCCGGAATGTATTGCCGATTGTGATCGCAGCGGGGTATAACACTATCCAGCTGATGGCTATACAGGAACATCCCTTTTACGGATCCTTCGGATACCATGTCTCCAGTTTCTTTGCTGCATCATCACGATTTGGTACACCGGAAGATCTGAAGGAGCTTATTGATAAAGCTCATCAGTCAGGAATAAGAGTGATAATGGATCTGATACATTCCCATTCGGTAAAGAATGTAAATGAAGGGCTCGGTCTTTTTGACGGATCGCCGGGACAGTATTTCCACGACAATGACAGAAGGGTTCACAGGGCATGGGATTCCCTCTGTTTTAATTACGGCAAGGACAATGTAATACATTTTCTGCTTTCCAACTGCCGGTACTGGCTTGAGGAATATAATTTTGACGGATTCAGGTTCGATGGAATCACCAGTATGATTTACTATGATCACGGGCTTGAAAAGAATTTTACTTCCTACGATGAATATTTCGATGGTCAACAGGATGAAGATGCACTTACATATCTCTTTCTTGCAAATAAAATGATACACAGCAGCAAGCCGGGAGTGTTGTCAGTTGCGGAGGAGATGAGCGGAATGCCCGGAGTGGCCGTTGCCACAGAGAAAAAAGGATTCGGATTCGATTACAGGCTATCGATGGGTGTACCTGATTACTGGATAAAACTAATAAAGGAAATCTCAGACGAAGACTGGGACATGGGCAAGCTGATGCATGAACTTACCCAGCACCGGCCGGAAGAAAAAATAATCTCGTATTGTGAATCCCATGACCAGGCATTGGTTGGAGATAAAACGCTCATTTTCAGAATGCTGGATGCAGAGATGTACTTCGGAATGTCAAAAGGTAATCACAGTATTAAAGTTGACCGTGGCATCGCATTGCATAAGATGATAAGGCTTATCACATTTGCAACATCAGGTGGCGGATACCTCAATTTTATGGGCAATGAATTCGGCCATCCTGAGTGGATTGATTTTCCAAGGGAAGGTAATAACTGGAGCTATAAATATGCGCGAAGGCAGTGGAGCCTAGCTGAAAACCCGGAATTAAAATATAAATTTCTCGCTGGTTTTGACAGAGAGATGGTGAAACTTCAACAAAATTCAGGTTTTCTGGAAGACAAGTATGTCAACAGGATCTATGAGAACACCCACGATAAGGTGATCGCATTTACCCGAGGCTCTCTCCTTTTTATATTTAATTTTCATCCCAATGCATCATTCACCGATTATGGGATTCCGACAAAGGGAAAATTCAGAATTATTCTCGATTCTGACGCACCCGAATTCGGAGGATTTGACAGGATTGACAGAAAACCTGTTTACAGCTCAACAAGAAGATCTGAAATGCTTTCTTTAAATGTACCTTTCTACCTGTATCTATATCTGCCCTCCAGAACTGCTCTTGTTTTCAGAAGTGAACAGGTAAGGAGGGCAACGGATATTTAGTCGATCCACCGAAGCAGGTCAAAATCCTGTTTATGCGGAAGATCCTTATGCTTTGGATAAATTCTGATTCCATAAAAGAATGTGCCGGCTTTTTCGGGAACCAATGTTGCACGGTACATACATTTGCCTCGCTTACAACTCACAATTAAGAACTCCTTGCTGGCAACAAATGCATGTTCCCCGTTTTTCTTCATCTGGGTAATAAGGAACTCTACACCCACATTTTCAGTAGGGATGTTCTTAATATTAAGCGCAATCTCGGCGGTATAATCCTGACCTGAATGATAAACATTTTCATCAGGTTTCTCAAAACTATAATTCAAGACCTCAATATTATCCCATTCTTCCCGCATACTGTCTTTCCAGGCAGCCAGTTCTTTTGCCTTCTCAAAATTATTTTCTGCCAGATATTTACTCCTGGTAAAAAGATGAGAATAATACTTCTCAAAATAATCATCAAGCTGCCTTTTCATGGTAAATTCAGGGGCAATTTTTACCATTGTATTTTTTATAAGACTGATCCATTCAACCGGGATCCCATCCCCGTTAAAGGAATAATATGCAGGAATTATCTCATATTCAAGCATATTATATATAGTTTCAGCATCAATGTCGTCCTGAAGATCCTGATTTTCATAAAATCTCTTCTTTGGCAATGCCCATCCGGCGAAAGCACGGTACCCTTCAACCCACCAGCCATCAAGAACGCTGAAATGAAGGGTTCCGTTCATTACGGCTTTCTCTCCGCTTGTTCCTGAGGCTTCAAGAGGTCTTGTTGGTGTATTTAACCATATATCTACTCCCTGAATCAGGCTTTTGGCAAGCTCAATATCGTAATTTTCGAGAAAGATCACTTTCCCTGCAAACTGGGGCATCTGTGACACTTCAAAAACCCTTTTTATTAATGCCTGTCCTCCTCCATCATTGGGATGCGCTTTTCCTGAATAGATGAACTGTACCGGTTTTTGGGGATTATTTACAATCCGTTCAAGCCTGTCAAGATCCCTAAAAAGAAGTGAAGCCCTCTTATATGTTGCAAAGCGACGGGCAAAGCCAATTGTCAAAGCTTTCTCGTCGAGGTGAGTGCTAATGTTCATTAAGGTACGCGGACTTTCATGCTTTTCCATCATTTCCGTCTGAAGCCTTTTCCTGATATTTGCGAATAGGCTTTTCTTGAGTCCTGTTTTTACTTCATGTATCCTTTTATCGTCAATTTTGTAAAGTCTTTCCCATAATGATCTGTCGGTCTGATCAAAATTGTCGCTCCCGGTCATCTCCCTGTATATATCTTTCCACTCTTTTGCAAGCCATGTAGGATGATGGACACCGTTAGTTACATAACCGATAAAGAGTTCTTCCTTAAGATAGCCCGGCCATAATTTGTTAAACATGCCCTGACTTACTTCACCATGAAGTTTGCTTACACCATTTACTTCCTGTGACATGCGTGTTGCCAGAAAGCTCATGTTGAACTTCTTGTCAAAATCACTCTCGCATCGTCCGAGCGACATTAATTTATCCCAGCTAATATTCAGACGACTATGGTAATGAGAAATGTATTTGCGTAAAAGATCTTCATCGAATGCATCATGTCCTGCAGGCACGGGTGTGTGAGTTGTAAACAAAGTGGATGATCTTACTGCTTCAGTTGCCTGATCAAATGTAAGATGGTGATCCTCAATCAGTGTTCTTAATCTCTCAAGGCTTATAAATGCTGAGTGGCCCTCATTGCTGTGATAGACATCAGGCTTAATGTCCATTGCAGCCAGTGCACGTATTCCACCAATACCAAGTATCAGTTCCTGTCTTAATCTGTTTTCAATGTCTCCTCCATAAAGATAATGAGTGACTGTTCTGTCTTCAAGTGTATTTTCATCAAAATCAGTATCAAGAAGCAACAACCTGACTTTTCCAACCATAGCTTCCCAGACTCTGATCTTAACAGTTCTGCCAGGCCATGCCAGACTTACAGAAAGATGATTGCCATTTAAATCTTTTACAGCGCTTATCGGAAGCCTTGAAAACTCTTCAGTTTCATAAATAGTAAGCTGCTCGCCGCGCGGACCCAGTTTTTGTTTAAAATAGCCATACCTGTAAAGCAGACCTATTCCGATGATGCCAAGATTCGAATCGCTTGCTTCTTTAAGATAGTCACCGGCTAGTATACCCAAGCCTCCTGAATAGATCTTCAGGCAAGGGTGGATGCCGAATTCCATACTGAAATACGCGATCCTGGGCTTTGTAAGCTCATCAGGCCGGTCCATATAATCTCTGAATACTTTATAGAGTTTATCCAGCTCGCTAACAAAATCGTCGTCGTCCTCAAGTACAAGAAGTCTCTTATAATCAATCTTTTCCAGCAGTCTTTTAGGATTATGCTGAACCTCTTCCCACAGGGAAGGATCCATTCTTTTAAATAATATCTCAGCATCGGAGTTCCATGACCACCAAAGATTATCTGCAAGCTCTTTAAGAGAAAACAATTTTGCCGGGACATCGCTCTGAACATATATATCTTTCCAAACAGGAACCTGGTGTGGCTTTCGAACCTGCGTTCCCGGACCGGCTAAAAATCTGGCAAACTCCCTTGGATCTTCTTTTTTATCAAGAACCTGTTCCAAAGCTTTTTCATAAGCCGTGAAATAATATTCAACCAGGGTATCCCACATGGCGATCCGTGAAATTTCGTGAGCCTTTTTCCTGGCTTCTTTAACCTCCTGATCGCTTAATCCAATAAATTTTGACATGAATTCACGAAGACTTTCAACAACTTCTGATTCATTATCATCGGTTCTCTCAATAACCGCCATCCCATTTCCGGGATTTTCAAAATACTTCTGAACCCAAAGGCCAAAACCTGATAAGGATGTTGTAACGGTAGGTATTGAAAACATCAGACTTTCGAGTGGAGTATATCCCCATGGCTCATAGTATGATGGAAATACTGTAAGGTCGAAACCTATGAGAATATCAAAATATGGTATATTAAAAATGCCATCGTTCCCGTTAAGATAAGACGGAACAAAAATTATTTTTACTTGTGATTTCTGGTCATTTAAAAGCGTGTTTACTGCTATTCTGTTAAGGATAGGATCTGTTGACGGGTAATGCAGGTTGTGTGAAAGATACCTGTCGCATCTGTTTACCGAATCATTGTTATTGTAAAGGATATCAACCAGATCCTGTCTTGGGCCTTTATGATAGGCTGGCATAAGAATAAATGCAACGCATTCCTTTTTCAGATTATCTTTCTTGTTCAGGTCGCCCAGCGAATCGATGAAAATGTCGACGCCCTTATTTCTGAATTCATATCTGCCGCTGTTAGCAATAAAAACACAATCAGGAGTTAATTCATATCCCAGTATTACTTCCGCTATATCCTTCAGCTTTTTCCGCGCTTTACTTCGCACCTCATCAAAACTTTCGGCTGACGGCACAAATGAATCTTCGAAGCCGTTAGGGGTAACATAATCAACATCCTTGCCAAGAAAGTGACTGCATTCGTGTGAGGTTATCTCACTAACTGTAGTAAAAACATTTGCTTCGGTAGCTGAGACCTTTTCGAGTGATTGTTTTGCGATTACATTGAACTCTCTGGCAATCTGTGCCGGACTAAACTCTTTCATCCTGCCATAGAGGGGTCTGTTATTACCGGCAATGCATCTTCCAAGTACGGTGGCATGAGATGTGAATGAGGTAGCAATCCACGGGGCAGTCTTTTTAAGATGCAGGATTCCTGTACCTGTCATCCATTCGTGGAATTGTGCAACTATTTTGTGGTGCTCATGATAAAATGTGGTAAAACTCTCAATAAGTTTTCCGGCTGCATATCCAAAAAGAGCGGGTTCAACGTAATCCCACTGACCCGATATACTGTCTAGTTTATACAATTCCCAGAATCCGGCGAAAATTTCATTTTGTTGACCGAAATATGGTGTAAAATCGATTAGAATAACAATTGGCTTACCGGCAATATTCCATCTGCCGGTTTTGACTTTTAAACCCTCACCGGCCGCCAGAATTTTCCATTCAGCAAATAGTGTGTCATCAGCCAGGAATTCAGGGTTTACAACGTCCTCCCTCCATACATCAGGCCCTATAAGTATATAATTGTCACCAAGTTCTTCAACAATATTAAGTGCTTTCGTTGAGACTACAGTATGTATTCCTCCAACTTTATTACATACTTCCCAACTTGTTTCAAATAGAAAATCAACCTTCATTTTAATTCAGTTTTGTGATGGCTCAAAGATAATTATTATTTCTCCCGTGATTCAAGGATTTCCGAATCGTTACTTTCCGGTCAGTACCTTCCTGATTTTTATTTCTGCCGCTTTTGCTGACACTTTTTTTACATGTGGTTTTACCCCGGGCTTCACTTTTGCCTTTACTATGGCTCCTGTTTTGGGTTTGGTATTAGCAACCTTTTTTGTCAGTTTAGCAATTTCGGCAGCCTGTTTTTCAATGATTTCGTCCTTCTGAACAATAATCGAATCAAGCTTTTTAATTTGATATTTTTCATCTGATGGCGGGAGACAACGGGTAAGCCTGATTTCAAAATCGCTAAGAACATTCATATAATTCATAAATGCATCATAGGGTGTTTCATACGGGTTAAAATAAGCATGTACCAAACCATCGGAAAAGAATTTTGTAGCCATATAATAAAAGTGATCGCTTGACTGCAGATATTCCCAGTCTTTATTGATCTGCTCGTCATTGCATTCATTCACCTTATCAGAGAGCTCATATAGTTTTCCTAAAGCTGCTGACTGAAGCTCATTTCCAAGCCAGGCTGTTATATCGCGTTCTTCATCTGCCCATGATATTGGTGATGGAATACTTATTGCAGAAACGGGCTGAAGCGACTCGGCTACTTCTGAAGGTGTCATGAACCTGAATTGTGTTTTTTTAAGTATCGTCCCGGGCAGATGCTGAAGAAAATCAAATATTCCTGATTCCTTCCTGTTGTGCTCACCAAATGTTTCGTAATCGAGAAAAATGTTAACGAGTTCGCTCTGCGGGGCGATCTTATTTAGCCAGGTGGCATATTTATCGGCAGTGAGAGGCCATGCATTCCACTCTTTATTTGAGAACCTGAATGCAATGTCATCACTAAGAACAAAATTCCTTAAAAGAACTTTAAGCCTTGGATTTATCGCATTACAGTATAGAAAGTTAGGGCTCTTCCAGCCAAGTACGTGTTTTGCTCCCTCAGTCAGCATGCATTTATATCCCATGTCGGCAACCCATGATCCAATCTGATCGGAATATATTAATTCTGTATTGCGGAATGAAGTCGTTTCAACTCCCAGGTACTTCTTCATCATTTCCTTGTGAATGGAGGCCTGCTGTTCAAACTGAGCCCTGCTGTTTAGCGATGCCAGGGAGTGTGAGTCTGTTTCTGCCAGAAATTCCACCATTCCGGTATCGGCAAGCTGCTTGAATGACTCAAGAACTTCGGGAGCGTAGAGTCTGAACTGATTGATTACCAGACCAGAAAGAGAAAATGATACTTTGAATTTTCCTTTATGTTTATTTATCAGATCCAATATGATCTTATTCGCAGGGAGATAACAATTATCTGCTACTTTCCTCATAATGGATTCATTGGAGAAATCATCATAATAATAATGATCATGTCCAAGATCAAAAAACCTGTAGCGCTTAAGCCTGAAAGGCTGATGAACCTGAAAATAAAAACATATTGCTTTTTTGCTTGACGTACTCATATCCTTAAACTTATTTATTCCAAATCACCCTTTCATAAATATCCTTAACATGCCTTGCCGAATTATCCCATTTCAACCTGATAACTTCTTCTTTACCTTTTTTAATAAACATCTTTGACAATGCAGGATAGTTGAGGATACCATAAATAGCATCTGCCATTGCATCAATGTCCCAATAATCGGTTTTTACCGTATGGGTCAGAATCTCTGCAACACCTGACTGTTTACTTATGATTACAGGCACATTTGACTGCATCGCTTCAAGGGGAGAGATTCCAAATGGTTCTGAAACGGAAGGCATTATATAAACATCACTCATTGCAAGCATAGTGAAAACGTCCCTTCCCTTCAGGAATCCGGTAAAATGGAATCTGTCTGTGATCTTCAGAGCGGCTGCCCTCCTTATCATCCTCTCCATCATATCCCCCGAGCCGGCCATTACAAATCTGATATCGGGCATTACTTTCAGCACTTTGTAAGCAGCTTCAATAAAGTACTCCGGTCCTTTTTGAAGAGTAATTCTACCGAGAAAAGTCACAATTTTACCATCAAAACCTTTCTGAGATATTATGTCAGCAGGTTGTTCAACAGGTTCAACTGCATTATAAACTGTTTCTACTTTACCCGGATCTATATTATATTTATTAATTACTATTTCACGTGTAAGATTTGATACTGTAATTATTTTGGAGGCTGCATCCATTCCGTCCTTCTCGATCCTGTATACATCGGGATTTACATTCCCGCCGCTCCTGTCGAAGTCGGTGGCATGAACATGGATTACCAGAGGTTTGCCTGACACCTCCATTGCTGCAATTCCTGCAGGATAGGCAAGCCAGTCATGGGCATGAATAATGTCAAATTCGTTCTCTTCTGCAATTACAGCAGCAACGATAGCATATTTCTGGATCTCATCCATAAGAGATCCATCATATTTTCCTGAGAAATCTATCCTACCCTTTTCATCAGTCTGAACGTAAAAACTATAGCTTGATTCCTCTGAACTCACAACGTTCCAGAAATCTTCGGGATCGGTGTAGGGGACTATTTTTGATGATACCTCAATTTTTTCAATATGCTTTTTTGATCCTTTATAGAAGATTTTTTTATATGCCACGGGTACTTTGTTGGCCCCGATAACCCTCACGGTGTTCTGATCCTCATCTCCCCATACCTTGGGAACTACAAAGATCACCTCAAGATCATCAAGTGTTGCCATGCCCTTGGTAAGACCATAGCTTGCTGTACCCAACCCTCCTGAGATATGTGGTGGAAACTCCCATCCAAACATTAGAACACGCATCTTTAAACTTTTTTAAATATTTGAGTATTTCGTTTCCAGCAGATTTATTATTCTCAGAACTTCGCCCACACTCCAGGCCTGCGATATAGTGCCTCCCGGTGCATGAGGAGGATCGCCATCGTGGATCTCGGAAATTGTACTTACACCATGCTCACTCATTACCTCCTCAAGGCCGTAAATCAGGTTCCTAACCTTTTGAACTCCTTGGTTTCCATATACTTTAAGCCATCCTTCACAGAACGGACCAAAAAGCCATGGCCATACTGTTCCCTGGTGATAAGCGTTATCCCTTGTTTCCTGGTCTCCCCTGCAGGCTCCTTTATACAATTTGTTTCTTGGAGAAAGAGTTCTCAGGCCTCTTGGAGTTACAAGTTGCTGGTCAGCAACATCAAGTATGCTCTTCATTTCTTCCTTTGTAAGCATTGAATAGGGAAGTGATACTGCAATTACCATGTTCGGTCTTACAAACTGGTTCTTTCCCTCTTCATCATTCACATAATCAGCAGGAAAGCCAATGTTTTTATCACAAAAAACATCATGAAAAGAATTCTTAATAAGCTCCGGAAAATGATCAAATTCTTTAAGAAAGCGTTTATCATTTTCTTCTTTAGCCATTTCTAGTGCAAAGCATATTGCATTGTACCACAATGCATTGATCTCTACAGCATACCCTCTTCTTGGTGTAACAGGCTCCCCGTTTACAACTGCATCCATCCAGGTGAGAGCTTTACCCGGAGTCCCGGCATAAATTAACCCGTTATCCCTCATATGGATATTAAAAGATGTACCGCTTTTATATGCTGCAATAATTGATTTACATGCCTCTCCATAACGCTTCCAGGCGTCCTTGCCTCCGTTTGCCATGTATTGTTGTACAGACCAGAAAAACCATAAAGGAGCATCCACCGAATTGAAAGCATGGTTATGTTCATTCCCCATGTTTGGAAACAGTCCATTACTCATCCTATTTATCTGTGTATCAAGCACATCACGATAAAGAGCAAGCTTATTTCTTGCAAGTGCTAATCCTGGTAATGAAATAAAGGTATCCCTGCCCCATGAACCAAACCATGGATAGCCGGCAATAATCATCGTATTACCATTCCTCTTCTCTACAAATTGCTGGGCTGCATTCCTCAGACAGTTTATATAGCTGTCACGTGGTATTTTTGCAGATACTGTTTTGGTGAATTTAGGTTTTAATCCTGAAGGCTTTTCTTCTTTTGTTGAAGCTGAAAACACAATGCTGTCACCTTCTTTTGCCTCAACCTCAAAAAATCCGGGTGAAAACAGGTCCTCGGAGTAATCGTAGCCGCGTTTCTGTTCTTCAGTATATTCAACACCGAGATACCAATCGGGGACATGTATAAATTCAGCTTGTGCTGAAAATTGCATATGAAGATCCGGGAAACCATCATACATCCTGGCTTTGATCCCGTTCTTTATAAGGTCAACCTTTGTATTGGCTGCGAGGTTTGCATGAGTAAGTTCATGAATGTTCCTGAAAGCAAGAAAAGGCCTTATCTGAAGCTTCATTGGTTCTGATGCTTCAATAACTGTATACCTGACAAGAAACTGTTCTTCGTAATGAACCAACAATCTTTCCTGCTTCAGTATTACCCCTCCAACCCTGTACGTTTTGACTGGAATATTCTCTGTCTCATAATCTTCAACATATTTATGTCCCTTTGGACTATAATAATCGCCTTTATACTTTCTGATCCCTGTATTAAAACTTTGTCCTTTGTTTACAACTGTGACATCTACTGCAGAAAGAAGCACATACCTTTCACCCCCGAAAGCATCAACAGGACAAACAAGCAAACCATGATACTTCCTTGTATTGCATCCTACAATGGTAGTGCAGGAGTATGATCCGGCCCTGTTGGTTCTGATAATTTCACGGCTTAAAGAATATTCAAGATTAACTATGTGACTCTTATCGAATTTTATATAACTCATTGAACACCTATTTGAATAACGATTAAAAAAGTCTATTAAGATACCTGTATTTTTTGGATATTACAAGCAACGGGTCTGGCTATCAAAAAATATTAAATTTGGAAAAGTTTTCCCGCCCAAAAAAAAGAATAACTTTGCAGCTCGATAACTGAATTAATTATCAATTAACATTTTAATCATGAGGTTTCAACCAGTACTTTTCATTCTGATAACAATTATTGCACAGGGATGTTTAAAAAATTCCGTGGAAATTTCTGGCAAACTCAGTAACCATGTACCAGGGGAGTATATATTTTTAGATGAGTTGAAATCAGATGAATTAATTACAGTCGATTCTGTTGTAATTTCAGAAGATGGAACCTTCAATTTGAAAATTGAAACAAAGGAACCTGCATTTTATCTTCTTAAGATCAGTGAATCCAATTTTCTTACAATGCTGCTCGGGCCTGGAGAAAGACTGAAACTTGAAGCACATCATGACTCTTTGAATTACCCTGTCTCAATTTCAGGTTCGAAGGGCAGTGAATTAATGGCCGGTTATAATAATAAACTCCGGGAAACCATTAATAAGCTCACAGGGCTTAACGCAATTTACATGCAGAACCAGGAAAGTGCTGATCTGCCAAAAGTTATCGAATCGCTTGACAGCCTCGCACAATCATATCTTGCTGAAATAAATGCTTATACCAAAAAATATATTGATCAAAATATAAACTCGCTGGTAAGTCTCGTTGCTCTATATCAGCAGGTGGCACCAAATGTATATGTTCTCAATCCGACAAATGATCTTAGCTATTATATCAGGGTAGACTCCTCTTTATCACTTAGCTACCCTGATTACGAGCCTGTTAAATCACTTCACGAACAAGTAAAAGAATTTGTGGCCCAGAGCCGCCCGGGTGACACTGCTGTTCAGGCATCAGGGACTGGTGCTGAGGCACCTGAAATTGCGCTCCCTACACCGGAAGGTGATACCATCGCCTTGTCTTCAACCAGAGGATCAATTGTCCTTCTTGATTTCTGGGCTGCATGGTGCGCACCATGCAGACAGGAGAATCCGAACCTTGTAAAAGCATATAACCTCTACCATAAAAAAGGATTTCAGATTTATCAGGTTTCGCTCGATAAAACAAAGGAGAACTGGGTGCAGGGAATTCAGGATGACCATCTTGAGAAGTGGATTCATGTAAGTGACATAAAATACTGGAACTCTATAGTTGTACCCTTATATAAAATAGAGTCAATACCTGCAAACTTCCTCCTTGACCGTGATGGAAGAATAATTGCTTCAAACCTGCGGGGAGAAATGCTACAGACTAAACTGGCTGAACTATTTGGAAAATAACATTTATAGTTCGGGCTTTAATTTAAAAATATTTTAATCAATGAGAAGATTACTGCTTCTTCTGTTACCGGTTCTGATAGTAACCGCTTGCGATAATAAGAATTCCTTCACAATAGAAGGAAAAATAAATGAGACATTACAAAAAAATATATATCTGAGCAGGGTTGATGTTGACACTCCTCTTCTGATTGATTCTGCCAAAATAAAGAAGAACGGCCAGTTCCGCTTTAAGGTAAAATCATCCGGTCCGGAGTTTTACCAGCTGGGATACTCTTCCGGTGATTTCATTACACTACTTGCAGCTCCCGGAGAAGATATAAACCTGACATTCAGCCGGGAAAACCTTTCTTCTGATTATGCCGTAAATGGATCAATCGGGTCAAACCAGGTACAGATGCTCGACAGAAGTCTTGCAGAAACAAGAAGTAAGCTAGACTCCCTCACAACTGTTTATAAAAAAGCTTCTGGTGAACCCGGATTTGATGTGAAGGGTCCCCTTCTTGATAAGCAGTATACTGATATTGTAAAAGAGCAGCGCAAAAAAAATATTGCATTCATAGTTACCAATGTTAACTCAATGGCTTCAATAAAAGCTCTTTATCAGAAGATTAACAATGACACCTATGTTCTTTACGAACCCCGTGATCTTCAATATCTTAAAATTGTATCTGATTCACTGAATTATCACTATCCGAATTCAAAGAATGCACAGGCGCTGGCACGGGACCTTAAAAAAGAACTGAATCAATTGTATGCCAATCAATTTCAGCAAATTGCCAGTACAATCCCCGAAACCAAATTGGATCCAAATTTAATAGATATTAACGGTAAGAGGATTGCACTTTCTTCCCTCAGAGGTAAATTTGTGCTCCTTACCTTCTGGTCAGCTTCATCTAAGGATTGCATTGCTGAGAACCTGCAGTTTAAAGAATATTATAAAAAGTACAAAAACAAGGGGTTTGAAATATACCAGATTAATCTTGATGAAGATGAGTCCCGATGGAGATCTGCGGTCCGTTTTGACGAGTTGCCGTGGATAAGCACCAGGGAGGATGACCCTCTTAATAAAAATGCAAAACTATTTAACGTAAAAGTACTTCCCACCAACTACCTATTCAATAAGGAAGGCGACATTATTGCAAACAATCTTCATGGTACAGCGCTTCAGTTAAAATTAACTCAGATATTCTCTAATTAATCAGAGGCCTTGCAACAGACAGGAAAGATATTTTTTGCATCTGATTTTCATCTGGGGTTACCGGCAGGTTCACCGCCGGTTGAAAGAGAAAAAAAAGTTGTTGCATGGCTTAATTCTATTTCATCAGAAGCTCGTGAAATTTATTTACTGGGAGACATTTTTGACTTCTGGTGGGAATATAGCAGGGTTGTCCCACGCGGGTTTACTCGCTTCCTCGGTACTGTATCCTCAATAACTGATTCCGGCATACCGGTACATTTCTTCACGGGCAATCATGATATGTGGGTAAGGGATTATCTAACAGTCGAATGCGGCATTATTGTACATACTGAACCGATGACAACTGTTTTTGACGGAAAAAACTTTCACCTTGCCCATGGTGAGGGACTTGGCACAAAGGACCGGCTTTATATGTTGCTTCTTTCGATATTCCGGAATAAGCCGCTTCGTCGTCTTTATTCTGCCCTTCATCCATCTATTGGTATGGGAATTGGCCTTAACTGGTCGTTAAGCTCCAGGCTTGCAAAGGGAATAAATAAGGATTTTTTTGGAGAAGAAAAAGAGGATCTGATCAGGTATTCCAAATTAATCCTTAAAAATGAGAGTATCGATTATTTTATATTTGGTCATCGTCATCTGGGGATGACTTACAAACTCCAGGGATCTGAAATAATATTTTTAGGTGACTGGATTAAAAGTGGAAGTTATGCTGAATGGGATGGCAACAGACTAACACTCAGATCAATAAACTAAAGAAACTGACCCTCGACCTTCACAGTTAAAGTATAATAGGAATAAGTCTTATTCACTTCTTCGAACTTATACACCAACTTACTTCCAGATTTTCTAGCCATATCAATCAAACCCATATTTCCGGTACTGTCTGTACTGATATCCTGGCCAGAGAGTGATAACCGGAATAACTCTTTAAGTCCGATTTTGTCGTATGTATTTATAATATCAAGTTTCTCACGCAGATTATCTACCTGGGCATTAGGGATCAGGTTTCCTGTCGTAAGAGTATAATCATCGTCTTCCAGCCTGATGATTGCGACCGGCATACCATATTTCTCTTCCTCTTCTCTTGATGGTGTATACTTTGAAACGTTTTCCAGAATTTCAACAAGGATGCTGAAAATTCTGCGTCGTGTATTTGCCTCAACATCTTCCTCTGTAAGTTTTGTTTCGGTAAACGAAAGTACTTCTTTACCTACATCGGGTGAAATGTGTCCTGATAGAATCAAATGGATATTATTTTCAGCCATCATCCGCTCAAGCTGCGATACTGATTTGCCATGAAAATTTTTTTCACGCCCCGAATGGTGGATACCTACACCTGAAGAATCGACTGTCTTACTTAAAATGAAATAAGAGTTATCCTCATCAAGTGGAACGAAATCATAGTCAAGCTTATTCCCGGTCTTCTTGGCCATTTCGATTAATCCAAGACCGGCTCCGCCTTTACTGCTGAATTCCGAAGAGCTAAGCATATTCCTGTATACCGCTCTTATCTCATCGGGCTCAAGCTTATTTATCTCATCCAGCCTTGTTTTAAGATTCTGAATGTTAGCGGTGGCAATAACATTTCCGGTTGTTACTGAATATCCCCCCTGTGTTTTGGAATATATTACAAGCGACATGTTAGCATGCAAGCTTTGGTCGCTATGTCGTGATACGTTCTGCAAGCTTTCCAGTACGAACATAAAAAGCCTCTTCCTTCCAACAAAGCCGAACTCAGAATATTCCATCTCTTTTTCAAGTAACATAAGGAGAGGGACTGAATTCTCATTTGTTACAACACCCCTGTAAACAAACAGGATGTTTTCTTTCATCATTTTATCGCGAATCCTGCGTGTGAGGTCCATGCAAAAAAATTTCAGGTGGAATTTAACGTTCTAAAAATAACATAAAATGATCATTTCACAAATAAATAGAAACATAAATAGTTGCAGAAGACAATTTTTCATGTATATTAACTGCCTGCAATTTTGATTGAGTTAATGTCGCTTTATATAACTGTCCTGCCATGTTAAGTAATTTATTTAATCATTTTCGAGTTCCCTTCCCATTAAGGTTTATTTCAAAGTGGCTTTGGCTGCTATCTCTGACCAAAGAATATGTGACCAACCTTCTGAATTTCGAGCTGATATTTCTGCCTGTTCAGAACTACTATTTAAAAATTTATAACCTAACCCTTAACTATAAGGCACTATGATGAAAATTAATAAGTACGATCTGGATCATGAATCAATAAATTTCTTAAATTATTTAGTTAGCATTGGCGGACCTGATATTGAAGATTATGAGCACTTTACCTCGATTGTAAATAATCTTGAGCCGGAAAAAATCAATGACTTCAGGAAGATCATTAAGCCAGCCCTTAATGAAAATACTCTGATTGGTCATGGATTTGTAAAGCCCCTCGGATATTCTGGCGATTTTACTCTTATTGAAAAAATATATCAATACAGGGTAAATGAAGACATCAGATATAAAAATTGGGATACCTTTTTCCAGAATCAACCCGGGGCAAATGCTGTCAGAAACAGGAAGAAATATTTTCTGGACTATTGCGAAAAACTGGTCCGGAATGTAGAAACTCCCAAAGTCCTTATTCTCGGGTCAGGTCCCGCAACTGATGTATTTGAATTCCTGAGCACCTATACCGGTGATAACAAAATAACTTTTGATCTGGTGGATCTCGATCAGACAGCTATTGATTTCTCAATGGAAAAGAACAAAGAATATAGTGATGTAGTTACATTTCTCAAGATAAACGCCCTCCGATTTAATTCATTCAAGCTGTATGATCTTATATGGAGTGCCGGACTATTTGACTATTTTAAGGATAAGCACTTTATCTTTTTAATTAAAAAGTACATGAACTGCCTTACCGAGAGTGGCGAACTGGTAATAGGAAATTTCAGTACAAAAAATCCAACCAGAAGACTTATGGAAGTATTGTCGGACTGGTACCTTAATCACAGAACTGAATCAGATTTATTTCGTATAGCTGCTGAGGCAGGGGCTGATAGTGAAATGGTAAGTCTCGAAAAAGAGCCACTTGGAATTAACCTGTTTCTTAAAATCAGGAAACCTAAATAATAATCAATATCTTGGAATTCTTAATAAAAACTGTAAAAGATGAATCTTTTTAAAAATCTGACAAGAGCGTTCGTCGGTCTTCCTACAAGTTCTCAGGAGACTATGTCATTAAATTATATGACATTATCTTTTACAGGAAGCCTGAGCCGGTATGAAGAAGGTTTTCGTGATGATTATTTTATAAGATCTTTAAATCCATTCAGATTTTCCCTTTTCCTGGCTGTTGTTTTCTATGGTGCATTCGCCTTTCTGGATGCAATAACAGTACCCTCATTAAAAGAAGTTTATTGGTTCATCCGGTTCGGAATAGTTTTTCCGGTACTTATTGCCGTATTTATTTTTTCCTACTCAAAGGTCTTCAAAAAATATATGCAGCCTGTAATTTCCATGATAATGTTCATTACAGGATTTGGGATCATTCTTATGATTATTATCGGTTCCAGAGTAGGCAATTATTCATATTACGCAGGTTTAATACTTATCTTTATTTTCGGGTATTCATTTATCAGGGCAAGATTCATCTATGCAACAGTTGCCGGTTGGTCAATCGTAGTCTCATACGAAGTGGCGGCAATATGGGTCTCGCACACTCCTTTTGTAACCCTTGTAAATAACAATTATTTCTTTATAAGCGCTAATGTAATTGGAATGTTTATCAGCTATTTCCTTGAACTATCTGCACGTAAAGAATTCTATATGAGAATATTACTGGAACAGGAAAAGGAGAATGTAAAGACTGCCAACAATGCCCTTGAGAAAAGAGTTGTTGAAAGGACACTTCAACTTTCCAATGCAAATATAGATCTGACAAAAGAAATTGAAATCCGCCAAAAATTCGAAAGAGAACGGGCTGAACTGGAAAAGCAATTATTCCAGTTTCAGAAAATGGAGACTATTGGCACATTGGCAGGAGGTATTGCACATGATTTTAACAACATCCTTACTCCAATCCTGGGTTATGCAGATATGGCCCTTGAAGAACTGCCTGAAGAAAGTAACCTCAGGTTCGATATTGAACAGATAAACAATGCTGCACTAAGAGGAAAAAACCTGGTGCAACAGATACTAACCTTTAGCCGTGAGGTAGATTTTGAGAAAAAACCAACACACTTGCAACCTATTGTTGCAGAGGTCCTTAACTTACTCAAGGCATCATTGCCAAACACAGTTCAAATTAAACAAAACCTTGATCCGTCAATCGGAACCGTCCTTGCAGATTCTACCCATATTCACCAGATTATAATGAACCTTTGCACCAACGCCAATCATGCAATGGTAAACACAGGTGGCGTACTTGAGGTAAAACTTGATGCTGTAAAGATTGATCAGAAGTATGCTGAGAAGATCCCGAACCTGAAAAAGGGAGAATATATCAGACTGACAATTTCAGATACCGGGCATGGAATGGATATTAAGACTAAGGAGAGGATCTTTGAGCCGTTCTTTACAAGAAAAGAAGTTGGTTCGGGTTCAGGTCTGGGGCTATCAGTGGTTCACGGTATAATAAACAACTACGGTGGTGCAATTACTGTTGACAGTAAACCCGGCCAGGGAACCATATTCAACATTTACCTTCCAAAGCATGGTACCGGACTGGTAAGTTCCGATAAGCTATTGAAAAGGCCGGCTAAAGGTGATGAGCATATTCTGTTTGTAGATGATGAACCCGAGATAACATTCATGGGCAAGAAAATGCTTGAAAATCTTGGTTATAAGGTAACCATTAAGAACGACAGTCATGCGGCACTTGAGGAATTCATGAATCATTCAAACGAATATCCCCTTCTGGTAACTGATCAGAACCTGCCCAGAATGCATGGGACAGAACTGGCTTTCAGAATGAGGGAGATCAATCCTTTGCTTAAGGTTATAGTAATAACAGGCTTTGCTGACAATTTAACAGACGAAGAAATCGCCAGAAACGGTATATCTGAAGTAATTCTAAAACCAATGATACTCGACGACTTCAGTAAGATCATTCGAAGGGTTCTGGATAATAATAATAACACTAATAACATCAAATTAAATTGATATATGGCCAAGATACTTGTGCTCGATGATGAGCCTTCCATTCTCCTTATGATGAAGAAAATGCTTGAAAAAGCAGGTTACGAAGTTGATGTTGCCTTAAACGGCAGAGAAGGGATGGAATTATTTGATAAGAACAAGCCTGATCTGTTGATTACTGATATAATAATGCCTGAAAGAGAGGGTCTGGAAACAATATTTGAATTAAGAAAAAACTACCCTGACCTGAAGATAGTGGCAATTTCAGGAGGTGGAAGAATCGGACCGGCCGGATATCTGCCGGGAGCAAAACTTCTAGGCGCTAATCTTGTATTCCAGAAGCCGATTGTGCCCAAAGAGTTCCTGACGGCAATCTCAGAGTTACTTGGTGTGGAACCGGGAAAAAAATTTCCTCTTCAACTGTAATGATTATTATGTATTTTAAGGCTTATAACTCCTTTTCATGCATAATAGTTGATTCATAACGAGCCAGATTTCGCATATAAAAAAGCCTTTGTCTGTTTTAACAGAGCAAAGGCTTTATCTTGAAAGATATTTTAATATCTATTTATGTGTGCCTTTTGCAGGATTTGGATGAGCAATTTTAGCAAGGGCTGTCTTGTAGTTAAACTCTTTATAAAATGGATTTTCTTTGTTATGACATTGCAAACAAACCTTTTCTTCGGGTACAATCAGTCCGTTTTTCAAAGCTAATTCATGGCTTCTCATTATCGGAATTGCTTTGTAAGCGCTTCCGGGGCCATGGCATGATTCACATGATACTCCCTCTGTTGCCAGAATGGTTGCCCTTAAACCCGGATCCACTGCAGCAAAAGTCTGGTGACATTTAAGACATGATGCCTCTTTCGCAGGATCTGCTATATTGTTTTTCTTTGCATAATCAAGTGAAGCCTGATTTGAAAGTGATTTCATTGCCTGGGAATGAAGGTCTTCCTTCAACCATTTATTGTATTGGTCGCCCGATGCAGGTTTGTTGTGGCAGGGTCTGCATTTATCTGCCCCAATGTATTTGAATGTCTGAGCCGAAGCAGAGGCTCCGATAAACATCGCGATACAAATCAATAGAATTCCTTTTTTCATAATACAAATTATTTTTTTATTAAGTTACTAGCTTTCCAAAGTGTATACAACAATTATACCACAAATAAAGAAAACTTTTTTGATGATTCTAAATTAAGCTGATATTTCTTTTAATAAAAATTGTTATTCCTCAGTTATCATCCAGCCCAGCCTTCCTTATCCAGATTCCTGTAATTGATAGCTTCAGAGATATGCTCAGCATTTATGTTTTCAGAACCATCGAGGTCAGCAATTGTGCGTGCAACTTTCAGTATCCTATCGTATGCCCGTGCAGATAAACCTCTGATTTCCATAGCCGTTTTAAGCAATTTGCCTCCCGACTCATCGAGCTGGCAATATTTCCTCTGCATTGACGACGACATCTGTGAATTTGAATACACACCACTTACAGATTCAAACCGTTTTGCCTGTATGTCCCGTGCTCTTATGACTCTTGCTCTTACTGAAGCTGAATTTTCTGTTTTTCCTGACTCCGAAAGCTTATCATATTTTACCGGAACTACTTCAATATGAATATCAATCCTGTCGAGTAACGGCCCGGATATGCGATTAAGATATTTTTGAACCATCCCCGGCGAGCACATACAATCCTTTTCCGGATGATTATGAAACCCGCATGGACAAGGATTCATGCTTGCTATCAACATAAAACTCGCAGGGTAATCAACAGTTGACTTTGCCCTGGAAATTGTAATTACCCTGTCCTCAAGTGGTTGCCTCATAACTTCCAGCACAGTTCTTTTAAACTCTGGCAACTCATCAAGGAACAAAACACCATTATGACCTAAGGAAATTTCTCCCGGCTGAGGAAAAGTACCTCCGCCAACAAGGGCGATGTCAGAAATCGTATGATGAGGGCTGCGGAATGGTCTGCGTGTCATTAATGGTGTATGATCGTCAATCTTTCCGGCAACGGAATGAATTTTGGTAGTTTCGAGAGCTTCTTCAAGAGTAAGAGGTGGAATTATTGTCGATAAACGCTTGGCTAACATTGTTTTACCAGCACCGGGTGGTCCCACCATTATTAAATTATGACCCCCTGCGGCTGCTACTTCCATTGCTCTTTTTACACTCTCCTGTCCACGAACATCTGAAAAATCAACATCGTATTTATTTGCTTCCTCATTGAATAATTCGAACAGGTCAACCTTTACAGGCTCAAATTTTCTGGTTCCGTTGAAAAAGGCGACAACATCTTCCAGATTTGTCATTCCATAAACTTCAATCCCTTCAACAACAGCAGCTTCACGCGCATTCTTAACTGGGACTATAACACCCTTAAAGCCTTCCTTCCGGGCTCTTAAAGCAATAGGAAGAACTCCCTTCACGGGCTGAAGCGTTCCATCGAGCGATAATTCCCCCATAGTTACGAATGATTCCAGCTCACCATGAACAATTTTTTCATCTGCAGCAAGAATTCCTAAAGCCAGCGGCAGGTCATATGATGACCCTTCTTTTCTTATATCAGCCGGGGCCATATTTATCAGTACCTGCTTGCCGGGCCAGTGAAAGCCAAGAGTTCTTAAGCATGATTCTATCCTCTGCTGGCTCTCCTTAACCGCACTATCCGGCAAGCCAACAAGAAAAAACCGTACCCCGCGAGACACATTTACTTCAATTGTAACGGTTACCGCATCAATACCGGTTACTGCACTGGCAAATGTTTTAATTAACATAATGATGAGTTTACTAGCACATTATGAACGCATTATCAAATATATGAAAATCAAATACAAAAGACAAAAGGGGAAAGATAAAAGTTGAAGATGTTGAATAAGGTCAAAAGTAATACTCCTCCCGATTGTGCCAAAACCGGTGTTCCTTATAACATTTGGCTGTTATGACAAATAATTTGAAGAATTAGTTTCCTGTTGTCAAATTCTATTTTTCAATTGTAAACCACCCTCCCCAGCTTACTCCAGGAACGTCCTGTAATAGTATTATAAAGAAAAATACCGCCCGGCTTCAATATGCGTGAAATTTCAGCAATCAATTTTGGCAAATCACGAACATGTTCAAGCACATCACAACAAAAACCCACTTCGAAAGAATTTTATTAATAAATGCCAGACAGGCTGACGGGAATGGAGCATTTTTAATAAAAAATTGCCAGTTATAATAAGCCATCCGGGGGTTATATGTTCTTTTTCATAAAAATAGAAATTCGGATGCCGGAATGAGAAACGTTTTAGCATTGCATGAATATCTTCAAGGCTTGTCTTTTCCGGTTCATTTGCCATAGGTAAGTTTAATGATGTATTTAACTGGTCGGGTAAGTTTCTCAGGTAAAAGTCAAAGCTCCCCACTTAACACCGATAGCAAATTCCATACAGGTTTTAAATATTTCATAAGTAAATTCAGGGGGTGTCAGACCATCAGTTACCATGTCAGTATTTGTTCTGTCAAAACTTCTATTGTCAGAAAGATAAGGACGATAAGGCTCTATAAAACGATCGAATAGTTCTTCAGCAGGATTGCGCAAGGACATGTCTATTGCTTTACCATAATTAATCGCCATTCCTCTTACCTTCATAAATTGTTCATTAAAACTTGCCAGAGTTTCGAAATTTGTGGGGGAATTGGTAGTAAGATTAAAAATACCCCCTTTGGAACAATTCTCAACAATTTTAAGTGTAGCTTCTACAAAATAATTTACAGGAATCAGATTGATGCTTCCTTTAATTGGCAAATAAATTTTAAGAGGTAAAAACAGATATCCCTCTTTATCAATGTGAATTCCATGTTTTGACGATTTTTTACCTCCGTTATTGTTCAGATCATTCAGGTAAATATCATTTATACTTTGTATTGATCTGACAGGGAAATATAATGCATTGAACTTAAGGGAACGTCCGTTACGTGAATCACCATATACAATTGATGGTCTGATAATTGAAAGATAAATAGAATTCTCTTCGCAAAACCCGGCAATAATTTTTTCAGCACCGGCTTTACTTTCCTCATAAACGTTGGTAAATGTTTTTGTCGCAGATAAAATTTCCCTGCAATAAGTATCATCTGTACCCGCAACAAAAGCTGTGCTTATATAGTGGAAAATATTAACATGAGCATTCTTTGAGAATTCAAGTATACCCTTCAGGCCACCTATATTTGCAGCCATTACTTTTTCACGTTTGCTTTCAGAAAAACTGGTATCGGATGCACAATGTATTACAGTATCAACAACTGAACAAAGCCTTGCATATTCTTCATCTTCTATCCCTAAATTATCCTTCGATAAATCGGATTCAACACATGTTACCTGATATGACCGGTTTTCAATTCCGAACCATCGTAACAGCCTGGTGATTCTTTCATTTAATGTTTCCTCTTTGGTTGAACGTCCAAGTATTATTACTTTGTATCTATTTGAAAGTAGGGAAGCCATCAGATGGCTACCTAAAAAACCCGTTGCTCCTGTCAGAGCTATACATTTTTGATTGTTCAAAGTGTGTTATAATGTAATATTAATACAAATTAAGAATATAGAAAATTCTCTTTCCTGCTATATCCCTGGTTGAAAAAATATCTTATCCATTTAACAGTTCCGGTTCTTGCAGATATCGCCTCTATAAAACCAAATAATTCATATGCTGATTGCTGAATTCTTGATAGCTCTTCAACGTCTGTTTGGTCAAAGAAATAATCATACTCAAAAATGCATCTTTTCCCATTATCAAGAGGTGTGATAAATCCATAATCATTTTTAAGATTATATTTTTCAGCTATACCTCTGAACCCAGAATTTAATTCATTAATCAGTTCATTATCAATTGGCAGGTAAACTATCAAGGGAAAAATATTTTTTTCCCTTCCCATTCTCGGGCTTACTATTCTGAACATATTTAGCCAGATAAGATCAGTCATTTCCGGTTTCTGATAAAGCTTTTCAAAAAATGTCCTAAGCTCAGGGTCTACCTCTTTAGCTAATTGCTCAGCAGAGGGTTCAAGTGCAGTTTCAGCAAGCTCATTGAATTGGCTAAGCTTCAGATATGAGAATATGTCATTTTCTGATGCTTCTTTCAATAGGTCCAGCCATTGTGCAGATTTAAGCGATGGTAAGCTTAATGCGAGAGTTCTGAATAGTTTCTGGTCAATTAATGGAACCCCCATTTCATTGATGGCATTAATTGCATATTTGTCACCTATCACAAGAACAAGAAAATTAATGTCTAGCTTGCCCGAAAATATTTCTTTTACTTCTTTTGCAAGTTTGATTGTCGGGGCGATAAATGTAGATATATATTCATTTCCTAGTATTCCTATTGCAATACCTATACGCCGTATTGCACAATCTTTTGCAAAATCAAGTGCTTTGTCAAGTGAATTAAACGGAACCAGCACTCCTGTTTCATCAACTGTCATCTGGTGAAGCTTAATACTAACTGATGTACAGATTCCCGGTTTTGCTGTTTCTGCATATTTGTATGAAAACAGGTTCGGAGCATCAATATCATTTAATGAGAAAAATTCTCCATCATTTGAAACAAATTCTGCATTTGTATAATTGTCTGCAGCAGTACCGTAAGTAGCTGAAAAGGTTGAGAATATTCCTGAACACATAATATTGCCGCACACCAATGCTTCTGGTTCTGCAACATTCACCCGGTATCCTCGCTTTTTTGCTTCCTTCTGCAGCTCAAAAGCCGATACTCCCGGACCCACTTTCACATACCAGTTCTTTTCCTCAAATTCAATTGTCTTCATCCTGTTAAGGTCTATCACCGCCCCTTCGCTTATTGTTACTCCTATGCTTGCAGTTCCATTCCCCCTTATTGCAAAGTGTATTTTATGTTTATTCAGAAGTTTTATTATTGCTGAAATTTCTTCTCTTGTGTTTGGCATTATAACATAATCAGGCATTTTAGGACCGCCGAGTGGGCATAGGTCATTGGAATATGTAAGTGCTATTGCCCTGTCATTTGTTGCCCAGAAGTCTCCCACTATTTTTCTCAATTCAGCCAAAACATCATCCTCAGCAGATTTATAAAGCTTTCCTCCATTATTCACGTAACTGTCGATATGCTCCTTCAGTGCTTTCATCACTTTTGATGGCTTCATTTCAGTAATAAAATAACATTGGTAATCGCATTTTCCGCACAGGTCGCATGTATCAGCTATCTCTATGCATTTTTCTGTCACAGGGATTTTATTTTCCGCAAGAGCTGCATACAGGTCCATCCTTCCCTGCGGGTAATAGCTTACATATTGTTTTTCCAATCCCGATGCGCATACCCCGGTTCCAAGATAATCTATCTTGCACATAGCAAAATGGCGGCAGTTTTTTGCGGTTTTTAAGATCTCATCCATACCTGTTTAAATTTTAGTTGACCTATAATAGTTTATAAAGGAAAGATACTATTATAAATTAGGTGAAGATTTCTATTTTTAGAATGAAACCTGTTGCCTGCAAATGACCATTACTACGTTTGCAGATCCAGACATTTTCCCATGCCGGTGGAATTACCAGTTTTTTAATACTATCTAACTGTTCCTGATCACGTAGTTTCTTTTTGCCATCAAGAAAATGAAAATTATTTCCGTCGCGTATTCGTGAAAAGCCGGGTTGACGATCGTTGACATAAATTAGATGTACAGCATTTGCACTATTAACCATATCGTGTAAAGAAGCACGAATGGTTTTTTTATCAATTTCTATTTCATCAGCTAACCCAGTCATTATGACTTAATAAATGCACGATATCAGTCCAAAAAATAAGAATACAAGCCAATAATTATTTTTCATGATTATCTTATTTGAAATCAGTTCTTTAATTGTCTTTATACATCATTTTCATAAGTATCAGCTTTAGTATTGACTAAGTGATACCATTAATAGCAACATATAAAACCTTGATTTCAATGGCATCACTTTGGCTAAATTTATTCATGTTTCTTTAATGTATCGAATTACTGATCATTACAATCCAAATATAATTATCTTTCACCAAAACGTGTTACACTTTTTTTTGGAAAATTGCTTTTACGGATAAATATCGTTCCTTGATGAGTTGCCCGAGTTTAAAAGAACTGTGCATCCATTGAATTATCTTATCGTTATCGGACATGTTAGTTTTAAAAATCCAATGTATTTGTTTTGGAAAACCCTAAACGAGTCCATATATTCGGTATGATTAACTATAAAATACAAGTTTCCAAAAGGCGGCTTAAATCTCCATCCAATCAAACCATAAACATATATTTTGTCAATTGAAGAATTATTCTGACAAATTACTTTAATCCATAAGTTATTTGAAAAGTTGTAAGTTGTAGATAAACTATTTATAAAAGCATTTTTGTACGTACTCGTCTCTGGAGAGAATTGTATATATCTGGATTTTATTTCAATCGCAAGTTTGTTTACCACTTTTATTTGTAATCCGGCGTCAATTGAAAAATAATCAGAACCAAAACTACGACCTCTTCTTAATATCAATCTGGCATTGTTATAGGCTTCTGTATTGTAACCCAATGTGGCAGAATAGTAATTGTTATAATAATCTGTGCTGTCAGAGGTAAGAAACCTGTATTCATTATTATACTTTAGGTCAATGTTAAATTTATTTGTAAAGAAAAATTGTGCGGTCTCGTTTATGTTCCAACTCATGAATTTTGAAAAATCATCATTCCAGAAAATGTTATTTGCCGTGTTTAGAGCGATGTATTTAAATACATTATTTTTTATCCACCATTTATAAGATAGGTCAGAATCAAATTCATTACGATTATCATCATTTATGTATCCGGTCTGATTAAAAATATCTTTAAATCCATTGCCATCAATATAAGAATACCGAATATGCCAATGGAAAAAGTTATTTTCTGCAGTAAATCGTAAATAGCCTGCATTGCGCAAATTATTCCAGTTATCAATTGCTGCAACATACTGACCGGTCAGTTTCCAAAGTGACCCAAGGTTTAGCACATAATCTGAACTTAATGTGGAAATCGTCTTGCTATCAATAAGTTTATTAGTTGCTGTAAATCCAAGGCTTGATGATTTTAATACATCCCTTTTTATTCTGATGGCTGTGTACATTGGTTTATTGTCAGAAGAATCGATAGGATTTTTATCAAAAGCATTGATAAAATTAATGTTGGTCTTACCTGTTTTCCCCGTTAGTTTTACTGCTCCGGAAATATCGCCAATACGTCTCGAATAGAATGTCTTTAACCGTGTGTCATACATTTCGTTGCCTTCCTGAAAAAAGACCCTCTTTTCGGGATACTGAATCTCATATTTAGTAAGGTCGATAACATCTTCGTCAGCCTCAACTGTTGCAAAATCTGGATTTACAGAGATGTTTGAGGTCAGATTTGAATTAATTTGCCAGTTTATATCGCCACCAAACTGGTTTTCAAATATATATTTATCCCGGTTGGCATTTGTAGTTGTAACTTTCCCCATACCATAGGGAATAATTAAAATAGTATTTTTTGTTGCCTTTGGATTAATGTTAAGTAATTGCCCTGATGATGATATTTTATACTCTTCTGTAACTCTTTTCGACCAGTACGAGATTTCTGATTGTTCCCGAACCATTCGTCTGAAGTTTATTTGCCAGTTGGGCTGACTTTTTTTAAACTTTATACTGTTAAATGGAATTACCATCTCGGCAAACCAACCCCAATCATAAATTTTTGCATCAGACTCCCATTGAGTATCCCAGTTGTAATCTATAGTGCGTCCATCATCCATTATTCGGAAATCTGTTTGAGTTCCTAATGGATTAAGTGCAAAGCAATAAGCACTTCTGTTGTCGTTAAAAGTTCCAAGAATAACAAAAATGCCATCATCACTTTGTGCAAATTTGTCACGCACCTGGATCTTGGACGTTACAGGTACTTTCTGGAAACAGGCGATACCGATGTAAATTGCTTTTTCATCTTGCCTAACAACGATTTTTGTTTGTGATAAGGAAGAATCTCCATTTTGTGGCTCAAGTTGAATAAAATTAAAATTTATCAGGCTTGACATTATATCATCACATCGCCCATCGATTACAGGTAAGATTTTCCCTGGCAACACATTAATTGTTTGTTGCCCATAAGTAGTACCAATAAAAAAAAATAGCAGTACTGAAAATATTACTTTATGTTGGGTCTGAAAAATTGTCATTGTTCCTTTGTCTAAACTGTAATTTTTCATTTGAGTAACCTAATCCAAAATAAGTATTTTTTGATGACTTCTTTGTCATATTAGTACTAAAAGGTTAATGAAAGATTTAAATTACAGGCAAAGTGGAATTTTGATTTATATATCAGCGACAGAGTCGCGAAATATTTATAGAAAAATTGCAGAATGTGAAATTTAAACTCCAGCGGAGCGAATCCCGAAGGTCTCGACGAAGTCAAATATGATTGAAAACGGAATCAGTATCCAAAAATTAAAGGAAAAAGATAAAAGGATATAATGCTTCCGCATGCAGTTTATGGATAAAATAATTATTCCCCCCTGCAGAGTAATTAAGCCGGATCTTTCATAATTTTGTAAAATACTTTAAATCAGCAATTATGAACTATAAAATCTTTAAAGTCGGAGAGGAAGAAGTAATAATCAATCTTAACCAGATTATTACAATAACAGAGCATGCTGATCATGAGAATATCACTATTCAGTGTGTGGATAACATTAAATATGAAATAAAGATGCCTGTTGAGGAAATGAAGGGGATCCTTGGGTTAAAGTCCAAAGCAAGTGGCGGTTTCAAGATATCCGGTTTAAAATAACGGATCTTTATTAATTAACTGATCTTTAATTAGTTGATTTCCAGATAGATCTTTTATATCAAGAGTTTCCAGGACTTTTCTTAGTGCTTCCTTGTCCTCGGAAATTACAAAGAGCTTATCGTGTGGCTCAAGGACCGTAGCTCCACTGGGAGTTATATACTTGCCATCCCTCTGCAGGATGGATATCAACGAGGTCTTTGGAATTCCTATTTCAACGATGGGTTTTCCAATGACTTTGGATTCAGTAGGAATTAATATCTCAGTTAAAATTGATTTGAGACTCTCCGTCAGCTCCAGATCAACCGGAGTACGCTGTTTGGCTTTTTCAGGCAATATAAGATGCAGCCATTTAGCTACAACAGGAAGTGTTGTTCCCTGGATGATCACGGAAGTAAGGGATACAAAAAAAACTATATTGAAAATCATTTGTGCCTTTTCTGCTCCCGCAAGAAGCGGATATGTTGCAAATACTATTGGCACAGCACCTCTCAGTCCAACCCAGGAAATCAACCATTTGGTACGGGTCTGCAGTTCAAAAAAATACAGACTTATAAATACGCTCAGCCGCCTCGCTATAATTATAAGAAACGCGGATACAACCAAACCGATGCCAATTACCGGAATTATCTGGCTGGGGAATACCAGCAGCCCTAGTGTAAGAAAAAGAACAATCTGCATCAGCCAGGCAAAGCTATCGAAGGATTTAAGTATTTTCTTTTTATGCATCAGTTCTTTGTTTCCCAGGTAAATAGCACATAAATAAACTGCGAGGAAACCGTTTCCTCCTATAAAATCGGTAGCGGAGAAGCTAAACATCATTATGGCTATTAAAAGCACAATGTACAATCCCTCGTATTGCAACTCAATTTTATTAATCACATATCTGCTTACTTTTCCAAAAACAAATCCCAGTAATCCTCCCAGCACCAGTTGTTTAATGAAAACAGGGACAGCTCCCAACAAGCTTTCATCCTGGTTAATTACTAAACCGGTAAATACAATCGTAAGGACATATGCCATTGGATCGTTACTACCACTCTCCAGTTCAAGAACAGATCGTAAATGACCTTTGAGAGCCAGTTTTTTTGAACGGAGAATTGAAAATACTGCTGCTGAATCAGTCGATGAAACTATAGATCCCAGCAGTAACCCTTCATAAATAGTAAAATCAGTTACAGCCCAGACAAAAATACCAAGACTAATAGCTGTTATTAAAACACCCAGTGTGGAAAGTGCGACACCTTGCCATATGATAGGCTTTACAGATTGCCAACTGGTGTCAAGCCCTCCTGAAAAAAGTATAAAGTTTAATGCTATAATCCCGATAAACTGTCCAACCTTAGGGTTATCGAAATAAATCTGTCCTATACCTTCAGAGCCTGCAAGCATTCCGATCGCCATAAACAGGACTAATACCGGAATCCCGAATTTATGTGATGTTTTCCCTGCCAGAAGAGATAGAAAAAGGAGTATTGAACCAACCAACAATATATTCTCTGAGGTTAAACTCATTCAGAATAATTATTTACTAATATGGCAAAGATACAATAAGGAATAATAAAGTTAAAACACTTATACTCTAATCTTCTCAAGTTAGAGTATCAAAGCAAATCATATTGCTGTACCACCTCTCTCACCTGTGCGGATCCTTATACATTCTTCAAGTGGTGTTATAAATATCTTTCCATCGCCTACGTGTCCCTCTTTGCCATTTGTTCGTGCTGCCTTAAGTATTGTGTTGACAGTGATATCAACGAACGCCTCATTCACGGCTATCTCAATTTTGATTTTAGGAATAAGGTCGGGAATGATGATCTGGCCCCTGTACATTTCTTCTATCCTCTGCTGACCATGTCCGGAAACCCTGCTGACAGTAATTCTCTTGATCTCGGCCTCGATCAATGCTTCACGAACCTGATCAAGCTTGACTTCCCTTATTATAGCTGTTATCAATTTCATTTTATTTTATTTTTCGGGTTAGTTAAATTAACTTGGGTTCAACATACCATATCCTCTTTCTCCGTGGTACGACCTGTCAAGTCCTGCCATCTCATCCTGCTCATTCGATCTGAATTTCATAACCTTGTTAAGGAAATAGATAATTATGAAAGTCATTATAGCTGCATAAGCTATTGCAATTCCAACGGCAAAAGCCTGAATTCCCAATTGACTCCATACACCCCAGTTCCCGTTTTTTGCTGCTATAGCTTCGGCCATCCAGGAAGGCCGGATAAAGAAGGTAAGAAAAAGAGCGCCTACAATCCCGCCTATGCCATGTATGCCAAAAGCATCAAGACTATCATCATAACCCACTTTGTTTTTAATCTGTATAGCCATATAGCATACCAATGACGCTATCATACCTAGTATCATGGCTCCGTACGGTTGAACAACTCCTGCGGCAGGTGTTACTGCTACCAGTCCCGATAATATACCGCTGGCAAATCCAAGAGCAGTGGCTTTACCCTGGTGGAAGCTTTCGATTAATATCCACATTAAAGCTCCTGCAGCTGCTGCTACCTGAGTTGCAGTAAGAGCCTGGGCTGTGCTAAGTCCGCTTGAAATACTGCTGCCTGCGTTAAAGCCGAACCAGCCAACCCATAACAATCCGGCTCCCAGCATCGTGATAACCATATTATTCGGCCGTATGACCTGATATGGATACCCGCGGCGGGCTCCAAGAAAAAGAGCAGCAACCAGGCCACTTACTCCGGCTGATATATGAACAACTGTACCTCCTGCAAAATCAATAGCCCCTTTTGCACCAAGATTAAATAAAAATCCGTCGGCTGCCCAAACCCAATGACATAAAGGATTATAAACCAGCAGACTCCATATGGCAATAAAAAAGCAGTATGCCTTGAAGGTTACTCTCTCTGCAAAAGCACCGGCAATCAATGCAGGTGTTATAATGGCAAATTTTCCCTGAAACATAGAAAAAACATACTCTGGAATACCCGCATCCATAATGTTTGTATCAATTCCTTTAAGAAAGAAATAGTCATTATTCCAACCGAACCAACCTCCCAGCACATTTGATCCGAAAGTCATACTATATCCGACAATTACCCATAGAATACTTATTATACCCATGGCTACAAAACTGTGCATGATTGTACCGAGTACATTCTTGCTCCTCACCAGCCCGCCGTAAAACATAGCCAACCCCGGGATCATAAGTAAAACAAGTGCTGTTGAAACCAGCATCCAGGCTGTTGCCCCGGAATCGATCGGAGTGGTATCAGAGGCATAAACACCGGTCAGACTTATCATTACGAGAATCATCATCAGGAAAAATCGCTTCTTAATTAATTTCATATGTCAAAAATTAGATTTGAGGAAAATACAATTGAAGATACAAACCTAGACATTTTTGGGGGTTAAAGCAATATTTTTACATTATTTTTTCTCATACCCCCTATTTTTTGCATACTTATTACATTATTTACGCTATTTTTAATATCATACCCCCTTATTTTTTAGGACTAGTGCAAGATATCGAATTTTAAGTAAGTACTCTTAAAATTTTGAAATTGCAGTTTAGGAATCAGGCAAGCTCGCTGCACAAAAAGTGCAATGAAACATAGTGTTTCATTGCTGGATGAAAGACTAAAAAGCAGAGCCATAAATCAAAACAGGAGGGGTTAATTTTTCCTTCCAGATTTCTGAAGTCTTACAGTGATATCTTCTAAAGTAATCAGACATCCTTTCGGCATACCCAGTAGTTCGGGTTCTATGAGTTTGTAAAAATTATCTAATTTTGTCTTAATATCGATTATTTCTATCATGACAGGAAGTTTTTCAGTCAGCTCCCAGAATTTCGAAGAATTAATATCACTGCTCTGCCCGAAACCCATTATGCCCCGATAAACAGTAACACCAGCCATCCCTTGGTCCTTTGCCATATGAACCAGATATTCATAAAACAGTTTTGAGCCAATCCTGTCTGTTGAACTGGCATATATTTTTAAAATGGCATTATCAGAAGTTTCCATCTTTATAAGAGATTAGTTAGTGCATATCCGAAAAATACAGCAATAAATCCCAGAAAAATACTTAACCCTGTATACAACAGTATTGAAAGAAATAATCCATTATGCAACAGCATAAGGTTTTCGTTGGTGAATGAGGAAAATGTTGTGAAGCCTCCGCAAAGTCCGACCATCAGAAAAAGTCTCCATTCCAGAGTGAGAAGATCACTCTTCTCTGAAATTCCCGTAAGAAATCCTATTATGAAACTGCCGGTTATATTAACCAGAAGTGTTCCAACCGGAATCGAAAAGAAAATAATATTAAGGTTCAGCATTGAAACAAAATAGCGGGCAACACTGCCAATAAAACCTCCGGTTCCTATTATTAAAATATTTTTAATCATAATAAACTTCTTATTTCCGATTCCCCGATGCCTATTCCAAATATACGAATGATCTTAACAATCAGAACAAACAAGTACATAATCTATAATTTTTAACTTCTCTCATTCTGACAGGGTATCATTTTTCTTGTCGCAATTGTTGGAAAATTAAAAAATCAGTATTATCTTTGACCATTTGGTTAATCTGTTTGGTTAACACTAATATCATGATAGAAAGCGATAAACAAACT
>JBBRVC010000021.1:0-35452 GCA_038247205.1 Bacteroidales bacterium | reverse complement strand
GGTGATACTATCTGGAATATTGTTAAATTATATGATGATGTTTCCACCAGCGAGGTACTTGGATTAAATAATATTTCAAATCCTCAGAAAATTCAGGTCGGTCAGAAACTTAAGATAAAAAAGAAGATCTGATTCTTTTTAAAATATGCGTCCTTTTAGGTCATTCTTATTATTGCTGATCTTTCTGGCCTGCTTTACCGGACTCTATTATATTTTCCCTCAAAGTAATCTATTCCCCGCGGTTGAAGAATTTATGGATTCTCTCCGCTTCGATACGATACCTCTGCAAACACCTGTTACAATACACACAGCTGATTCTATTCCTGCCGATACGACAACAATCATTACATCTCCAGATTCGATCATTTCAGAGCCTGTCAAACCACTGTCGCCTTTTCTTGATTCCTTAATATCTTCAAAAGGACAGTTGAGAGTGATGTATTATGGTGATTCTCAGATAGAAGGAGATCGGATTACTTATTATTTGCGTAAATTTTTAAGAAGTGGCAGGGGTGGCACAGGGCCAGGTCTTTTTCTACCGCTTATGCCTGTGATGTATACAAAGACCATTAGATTGCGTTCGTCACCTAACTGGAAAAGATTCAATTACCTCTCCTTCGAAAATGGTGAGATCAGCCACAGAAATCTTGGACCTTTCATGACTATCTGCAGGTTTATTGATGAAGGTGAGCTCAGGTCAGTCCCTGAAAAAGCATTTGTAAGGATCACACCCTCGGTTTTATCTGATACATTATCAACACATTATGATTTATTGAGAATTTTTTATGGAAATTCTCCTGAAAATGTAAGTATAAGTGTTCGCGCTGATGGACTCCAGGTTTTTTCCGGCTTCCTGTCAACCGGAAATGGTATCAGGGAATTAGAGTGTTCACTTAACAGGCAAAAAGAAATAATCATCGAATTTGAAGGATTGCAAAGTCCTGACATATACGGTATTAGCATTGAAAGTAAGGATGGGGTAATTATAGATAATATTCCCCAGAGAGGAAGTGCCGGACTTGAATTTACAATGGTCGGCGAGGCGAACCTACGGGAATCATACAGGTTACTTGAGCCGGACCTTATTGTACTTCATTTTGGTCTTAACGTTGTAAATAATGTAAAGGATGACTATACCTATTACATGAAGGGTTTAAGGCGGCAATTAATGCTGTTGAAAGAAATTGCCCCGAAAACATCAGTTCTTGTGATTGGCGTAACAGATATGGCTTCAGGTAAGGGAGACTCCCTCAGATCCTTTGAGAATATACCATATATAATAGAAGCCCAGAAGAAAGCAGCATCAGAAGCCGGGACTGCTTTTTGGGATTCATACATGGCAATGGGAGGGGAAGCCTCCATAATTGATTGGGCAAGCAGGGAAGTACCGCTGGCCCAGAAGGATTATGTTCATTTTACTTATGATGGTGCAGATACAATATCTGCCATGCTTGCAAGAGCGTTATTCACGACTGAATCAATTGATACCTTATCTGCATATCTTCCTCAAATACAACAAGATAGTTTAATGATTAGGGTTGACAGTACTCTTTTGCCCGCTGACAAATCAAACAAAGGTATAGCCAACACAGTGATCTCAGAAATTTTAAGCTACGACAGGAACAGGCCATTGATTTTTACATCACCGGCATTCTGGCTATTCTTCCTGATTGTTCTCCTGGGTTACAGCATTGTATATAAGAAACACATCATCAGGAATTTTTATCTTTTTTGCCTTAGCTTATTTTTCTATTACAAATCGGGAGGTATTTTTTTATTTCTTTTGATTCTGGTAACGATTATAGATTTCTTATGTGGCCACTTGATAAACCATTCAAATAAAAAGATCTACAGGAAGTTTTTCATCCTTTTTAGTATTGTGTCAAACCTTGGTATTCTGGCTTATTTTAAATATACTGACTTCTTAATTACCTCGGTGAATAATCTCTTTGGAACTGATTTTAGAGTTTATGATTTCCTTGCTTCTTTCTCTAACAAGCATATGGGAAGCTCCTTTGAAATTAGTAATATTATACTACCTGTCGGAATATCGTTTTTCACGTTTCAGTCATTGAGCTATACATTGGATGTATACAGGAATAAAATTAAGCCGGTAACAAATATATTGGATTTCGGTTTCTTCGTTTCATTTTTTCCACAACTGGTTGCTGGTCCGATTGTCAGAGCCTCAGAATTTATACCCCAGCTATATGCTAAATTCCATCTTGAAAAAAGAGAATTCAGTCAGGCTTTGTTTTTAATTTCAAAAGGACTGATAAAAAAAATTGTAATATCTGATTTTATCGCAGTAAACTTTATTGACAGGGTCTTTGAAATGCCTGCGTTGTATTCGGGCTTTGAAAACCTGATGGCTGTCTATGGGTATGGGCTGCAGATCTATTGTGATTTTTCAGGTTATACCGATATTGCTATTGGTGTAGCCCTGATACTGGGATTCAGACTTCCGATAAATTTCAATTCTCCGTACAAAGCCACAGACCTGGCTGATTTCTGGAGAAGATGGCACATTTCTCTTTCCCGGTGGCTGAAAGACTATCTGTATATTCCTTTAGGAGGCAACAAGAAAGGCAACTTCAGGACAGGCATAAATTTGATGATCACAATGTTGCTGGGAGGCTTATGGCATGGTGCTGCACTTAGGTTCATCATTTGGGGTGGCTTGCATGGTATGGGGTTGATAATAAGCAGGTTGTGGAATAATGTTTTTGGAAACAGGGTAAGGTATCGGTTTGGCAGGGCCATAGCAGTACTTATAACTTTTAATTTCGTAAGCTTCTGTTGGATATTTTTCAGAGCCGATGACATGAATACAGTGACTATCATTTTTAAACAGATATTTGAGAACTTCTCACCAGGATCATACCTTAGAGTTCTTCCTGCCTACAGCACTGTATTTATCATTATGTTAGTCGGTTATATTATTCATTTTCTCCCGGAACGGTCCAAGGAATCATACCGTGGTTTATTTATAAAATCTCCTCTAATCGCCCAGTTGCTGATTATAATGGTGATGGCTGTTCTGTTATATCAGATGAGATCGACAGATGTTGTTCCGTTTATCTATTTCAGGTTTTAAAACCCTACAAATACGTTGAAGAATTTTCGGTACCCTTTACAAACGGAGCTATAGCCCTGTCATATATGCCCTGTACGTATGCAATTGCCATACCATAGTTCGTAACCGGGATACCGGCATCAATAGCCGGTTGTAATCTGTTATGCAGCTGCTTGCGTGTTATCATGCAGCCGCCGCATTGTATAAGAAGAGCATAATCAGTAATGGGTCTGGTCAACACATCAAGCCCGGCTACTACATCATATTCAATATTCTTTCCGGTAAAGTTCGTAATCCATCTGGGAATCTTTGTTCTGCCAATATCATCGCATGCCACATGATGTGTACATGATTCAAGAAGAAGCACCCTATTCCCATCTTTAAGATTGGAAATTTCCGGTGTTCCTTTGAGATAATTTTCAAAATTTCCCTTATGTCTTGCAAGCATTATGCTGAAGCTTGTAAGCGGAATATCGTGCGGAATAGATGCATCAGCTTTCACAAAAACCTGTGAATCGGTTATTGCAAGGGCAGGTTTAATTTTGGTTTTCTTCAGAAATGAATCAACCTCCCTCTCTTTCAGGACAATTGCAACAGCGTCATTATCAAGAATATCCCTTATGGCCTGAACCTGTGGAAGTATAAGCCGGCCTGCCGGGGCTTCGACATCAATCGGTGTTATAAGAATAACAATGTCACCATATTTAATAAGATCGCCGAGAAGGGCAGGGGTTTTGTATGAATGTTCGGGAATTGTGTTTGAAATTAATCTGATAAGATCCTCGTAGTTGCGTTTGTCAACTGAAGAAAATTCAAAAAGAGTAGTCCCGGTTCTGTCATAAACTTCTGTTGTAAAAGGTGTTGAAGGCTCTTCGATATCCGACTTGCTGTGAATGACAATGAACGGTACATTAAAGCCACGGAATTTTTCTATCAGATCATTCTCATATTCCCCCCATAAATTACCTGTTACAGTAAGTAATGCGAGATCTATGATAGCAAGAGTTCTTAGAGTCCTTTCAATTCTTTTTTGTCCAAGTTCACCGGTATCATCAATGCCTGCAGTATCCACAAGAATCACCGGTCCAAAACCTGTGATCTCAAATGATTTCTTTACAGGGTCGGTTGTGGTACCTGCATGATCAGATACTATTGCAATATCCTGACCCGCAAGGCAATTGATAAGACTGCTTTTCCCGCTGTTGCGGCGACCGTAAATACCAATATGTGGTTTTGAATCTTTTCCTTTAGACATTTCCCGCGCAGTAATGATGGGCAAAATTAGCAAATAAATCCTTAAGGTCTGTTATTAAAGATAAAATGGAAGTACCAATTTGGCACCTCCAATTTTAAATAGTTTAATTTACAAGAGTATAAAATCGTGATAATGGCAAAGAAAGACACTCAGACACTATGTTAAATAGCCACTCGTTTATATCTGCCAGTGTGATATTACTGGTTAAAAGTAATTTTTTTTGATTTGATAACAGTATTTGGAAAATTGCTAATTAGTATATACCTTTGTAATATACTATATGCATATGAAAACATTATCCTTAAAATTAGAAGACAATATATTTCAGGAGACAGAGGATGTCCTGAGCAAGATTAAGAAATCCAGGAATCGATATATCAATGAGGCAGTAGATTATTATAACCGGATAAATAAAAGAAACCTGATCTCTAAAAAGCTGGCAAAAGAATCAAAGCTCGTCAAAAAAGAGTCAATGTTAGTTCTCACTGAATTCGAAAGCCTCCATGACGAAGATTAAACAATTTGATATCTGGATTGCTGATCTTGAACCCCAACGTGGAACCGAAACAGGTAAGATAAGACTAGTTTTAATAGTTCAGACTAATCTTCTTAAGGATCATCCTTCAACAATTGTTTGTCCCATAACAACGAATGTAACCCCTGATAGTGATATATTACGTGTTCACATTAACAAGGGAATTGCAAATTTAAAAAGCGACTCCGATGTAATGATTGATCAGATTCGGGCAATTGATAATCGACGATTGACATCGAAAATTGGAGAACTCCCAAAAGGACTTCAATTACTAATCAAAGAAAATATCAAAATTATTCTAGATCTGGATTAAAAATAACTGGTAAAAGTGCCCTTCAAGCCGGTATATGCATGTGAGAGCCTATATGCTGCTTTCCTTTAAATGCTGGGTATCACAAAATGTGATACCTTGGTTTACTCTGTCGTTTACAGATCATCCAGTGAAAACCCCAGCTTAAGCAAACTGGATGGCTGAAGAATAGCTTTCAGCTTTGCCTTGTCTATAGCTTTCACTATATCATTGGCTTCAAATATGTCGATTTTCTTCTCTTTCATCAGAAGCGCAAGATCTGACGCTTTGTGATATCCGATATGCGGTGTGAGTGCTGTGGTAACCGAAGCAGATAGCACTAGCGCTCTATAACCTTCTGATTCATTAATTATCAGTCCGGTGAATAAATTATTTAGGAGTGTTATATTACACGATATAAGCAGATTAAGACTTTCGATTATCGCATTGCCAATGACCGGGAGGTATGCATTCAGTTCAAGTGTCCCTTGTCCGCTTAATGAGCTGATCAGTATATCATTTGAATAAACCTTGTGTGCCGAGGAAATAACAAATTCAGGGATAACAGGATTAATCTTACCCGGCATAATTGAACTGCCAACCTGCTTTTCAGGTAATGAAAGAACTTTGTAACCTGTTATATCCGAGGCAAGTAACCTCAGGTCGCCCGACATTTTTTCAAGGTTTACGGCATGGGCTTTAAGCGTCGCATGTATCTCGACCCATTTGTCGAGATTTGATGTTGCATCGGCAAGGTTTTCACTATGAGCTACCTGCAGGCCGGTAAGAGCCCGTAATTGAGGCACTATCTCCATTATGAAAAAGCGGGGAATCGCAATCCCGGTTCCAATCGCTCCACCTCCCAGATTAACCTGCTTGATTCTTTCAGAACATTTGGACACTCTCCACCAGTCACGAGATAAAGCTTCATTATATGCGCCAAAGAGAAGCCCGAACGAGGATGGAACTGCTTCCTGCAGTTGTGTATAGCCGGGCCTTAACTTTTCCCTGTTTATTCTTTCATATTCTTCAACTTTCTGCCGCAACATGTTAATCTTTTCTTCGAGCGAAAGAAGCAGATTCATTGCCGCAACCGTAAGGGCTGTCGGAATTACATCATTAGTTGACTGGAATATATTTGCGTGTTCGACAGGGTCAATTAAAGTGTATTCTCCACACTTATTCCCGGTTTTTATGAGTGCAGAATTTGTTATTATTTCATTGATATTCATATTGATACTTGTTCCGGCTCCTCCCTGTACAGCCGGGACAATGAACTGATCATAGTATTTACCTTCGGCAACCTCAGTCGCTGCTTCAATAAGGGCATCAAGAATATCATCATTAATGTTTTTAACAGGAAGATTATTTCCAAGCTTTTCTATAGCTGCATCACGGAATTTCCTGTAAGTTTTATAACAGGCAAGTTTAGTGGTGCCTACTGCGCTATACCATTCGACAGGAAAAAGTGAATTTCCCGGAAAATTCTCCCTCGCTCTCAGGGCATGAATACCGTAAAGGGCATTTTCAGGTATCTTTTTTTCTCCCAGAGTATCTTTTTCTGTCCGGAACATAGTGTCTGTGATCTTCTCTCTATTAAAATAGCCTAAGTATTGCTACCGGAAACAGGACGGGCATAAGCTATAACATCCGCACCGGTTATCTCATTGGGGCAAAGTATAATAAGTCGTTCAAGAACATTCCTGAATTCACGGATGTTTCCGGTCCATTCAATTTTTTGCATCTCCTTTATAGCTTCTTTCTTTATTATCTTTTTACTCATGCCATATTCACCGCAAATCAGGGTATTAAAATGTTCTGCAAGAAGGGGAATGTCATCTTTTCGATCATTAAGCGACGGAACATGTATCAGAATAACACTGAGGCGATGGTAAAGGTCTTCCCTGAATCCGTTAGTCTCAATTTCTTTTTTAATATTCTTATTTGTGGCAGTTATTACCCTTACATTCACATGGATATCCTTATCAGATCCAACCCGGGTAATCTTGTTCTCCTGAAGGGCCCGCAATACTTTGGCCTGGGCAGAGAGGCTCATATCGCCAATCTCATCAAGGAACAGAGTTCCGCCATTGGCCTGCTCAAATTTCCCGATACGTTGTTTAATAGCTGAGGTGAATGAGCCTTTTTCGTGTCCAAATAACTCACTTTCAATAAGTTCTGAAGGTATGGCAGCGCAGTTAACTTCAACAAACGGACCTTTTGCCCTGTGACTTTTTTCATGTATCTGGTGAGCGACAAGCTCTTTCCCGGTTCCGTTTGATCCTGTAATAAGTACCCTGGCCTCAGTGGGAGCGACCTTCTCTATCATGTCTTTTACCTGTTTGATGGCATCAGATTCCCCCACAATTTCATATAATTTACTTACTTTATTTTTAAGAACCTGTGTCTGGTTGACAAGTGTCGACTTATCCATTGCATTGCGGATAGTGATCAGTAACCTGTTCAGATCCAGGGGTTTTTCAAGAAAATCGTATGCTCCCTTTTTTATGGACTCCACCGCGGTATCAATATTCCCGTGACCCGAAATCATGATTACCGGAGTGTGGTTTGAAATGGCTGAAATTTTTTGAAGTACCTCAATGCCATCCATCTTTGCCATCTTAATATCGCAAAGCACTACATCGTAGGTGTTGGCAGAGTATAGCTCGATACCGGCCGGCCCATCTTCAGCAAGATCAACCTCATGTTTCTCATATTCAAGAACATCTTTCAGAGTGTTGCGGATTGCCCTTTCATCGTCTATGACAAGAATCTTCGACATTATCTAGCTGTTTTAAAAATTTAATTCTACCTGACGCGTCTTCGTTCCTCAGTCTCCAGCACTCCATAAACCCACCCCTAACGCCTCCCAGGAGGGAAAACTTATATCGTCACTTCGTCACTTTGACTCTAAGTCACTAAGTCCCTAAGTCTCTCAGTCCCTTGGTCTCTTCGTCCCTTCGTCCCTCAGTCAATCTTATGCGCTGTATCTCAGCCACTTCCAGATCTCTTTCCATGAAGTTTTTTTGCCATACATCAGAATACCGGTACGGTAAACCTTTGCTGCCATCCAGACAAAAGCGATAAAAGTTACTATCATCAGGAGCATGGAAAGTCCAATCTGCCAGTAAGGTACACCAAACGGGATTCTTGCCATCATTACAATAGGAGAGGTGAGTGGGATCATAGAGAACCAGAACGAGATCGAGCTTTCAGGATTTTGCATTGTCCCCATTGCAACAAATAATCCTAAGATTATCGGAATTGTTACGGGAAGCATAAATTGTTGTGTCTCTGTTTCATTATCTACCGCCGATCCTATCGCAGCAAAAACTGATGCATAAAGAAGGTATCCTGTAATAAAATAAAATATGAAGGTGGTGATTATAAGCAGCCAGTCCTGATTAAGTGCATTGTCGAACATTTTTGAGAATTCAGCCAGCTCAGGTGATACTTCTGCAGATTTTGTTCCGCCCGTTTGATTGGATGCCATTATACTCTGAGGGGCAGACTGGGCAATCTGATTAAATTCCTTTTCACTGAGAACTGTATTTTTCACCACCGCCACCAATGCCAGTGTTAGCATTATCCAGATCATAAATTGTGTGAGCCCGACAAGAGCAATGCCAATAATTTTGCCCATCATGAGCTGAATAGGCTTAACCGAGGATACAATTACTTCAACAACACGGCTGGTCTTTTCTTCAATGACACCCCTCATTACCTGGGATCCAAACATAAATACAAGCATATACATCAGAAAACCTCCAATATATGCAAGAGCCATTGCTATCCCTGTACTGGTTTCAGTAGTTGCCCCCATCTCATCTATTTTGATGGTCTGGATCGATACCTGGGTTCTGATAGTCTTGAGAATCATGTCAAGATCCTTGATGTCGTAAGCAAGGAGTTTTTGCCTTTCAATTTCCTTTTCGAGTGATTCAGATATGTGATCGAGAAGCCCTATTGGTGGCTGATTCTTTGAAATGAGCTGAATGGCATTTGGTGTACTGACCAGTTCCTTGGATATGTAAAGTATCCCATAATAGCCTGATTCAGCAAAATTCTTTTTCAGATCCCCGACACTTGTATTCTCAAGATAAACATATTCAGCATCTTTGGTATTTGGGATGACATTCTTAAACAGATCGGATCCCTCTTCAACTATGGCAATTTTTTTAAAATCCGCATCATCATTCATCATGAGCAAAGTAGGTACTACAACCAATGAGGCCATAAGCAGAGGAGCCAGGAGAGTCATGATGATGAATGACTTCTTGCGAACTCTTGTAACATACTCTCTCTTAATAATTACTGATATTTTATTCACGATCTGGGAGGTTTATTTTGAATTGAAAGATTAGTTTCTGGCTTCAACAACTCTGATGAAAATCTCATTCATTGAAGGCAGGGCGGGGTTAAAGGAAATTATCTTTCCTGACTTAATGGCAATCTGCAGGATATCATTGGTTTGAATATCATTAGTTGTTTTAAGCCTTATTATACTTCTTGTGCTATCCTTCTGTTGATTCAGTATATCATAATGACCATTACTTTCGAATTTAACGTCACCTTCATATACCAGGTCATATTCATTTGCTGCCCATTTGCTTCTGATCTCATTTACACTTCCTTCAAGAATTGTTCTGGCTCTGTCAATAAGCGTGATATTATCACACAATTCTTCCACCGATCCCATGTTGTGTGTGGAGAAAATTATTGTGGCTCCTCTTTCACGGAGGAACAGGATTTCTTTTTTTATTGTATTTGCGTTCATAGGATCGAATCCTGTAAAAGGCTCATCGAAGATGATGAGTTTGGGTTCATGTAAAATGGTAGTAATGAACTGGACCTTCTGCTGCATTCCTTTCGATAATTCTTCGACTTTTTTGCCCCACCAGTCGACAATATCAAGTTTCTTGAACCAGTACTTCAGCCGTTTCATTGCTTCAGCTTTTGATAAGCCTTTTAGCTGTGCAAAATATAAAGCTTGTTCGCCAACCTTCATTTTTTTATAGAGGCCTCTTTCCTCAGGAAGATATCCCATAACCATAACATCCTCCGGCATAAGTTTTTTGCCGTTAAGAAAAAGCTCACCTGTGTCAGGACCGGTTATCTGATTTATTATCCTTATCAGAGTAGTTTTACCTGCTCCGTTCGGACCAAGAAGTCCGTAAATACATTGTTCGGGAACAGAAATACTGACTTTATCAAGAGCCAGATGATTTCCGTATTGTTTTGTGATATTCTTTGCTTCAAAAAGTGCCATAAGGTGAATATTGTTTAGAAAGAGATGTAAATATAAAAATTCTCTCTGATTCTACCACCTGTATATTTAATAGTAAAGTATCTAAGAGTTTAAAAGATAAAAGACAAAAGTAAAAAGATAAATATAAAAGGTAGTGGTTTAACTTTGTGATTCTTAGTGTCTTAGTGTCTTTGTGGCATTTTTTCTTCGATTATATTCTGCTGGATTTCAACCTTCAAAATATCCTCTCATTCTTTCGAAGAAGCCTTTGTCATTTTTATCGGGGTCGGGAGTAAATGATGCGGAATCCCTGAATTTCTCGATGATCTTGTTTTCCTCCTTGGTAGTACGTTTCGGGATCCATACATTTACATTTACAAGAAGGTCACCTCTGCCATATCCGTTAACTTCAGGCAAACCTTTTCCCCTTAAACGGAGTATTCTTCCAGGTTGGGTGCCGGGTTCAATATTTATTTTAACATTATTATCCACAGTCGGTATCTCAACCTGTGTTCCCAGAATTGCATCGGGAATACTTACGAATAAATTAAAGATCAGATCATTACCTTCCCTGATGAGTTCCGGATGTTCCTCTTCGTCAATGACAACAAGCAGATCGCCATTTACTCCACCCCTGCGCGGGGCATTACCCTTTCCGCCGACAGTCATCTGCATTCCTTTTCCAACACCTGCAGGTATATTGATCTTTATAATGTCTTCTTTCTGAACAATACCCTCACCATAGCAAGCCGGACATTTTTTTGTTATTGTGCTTCCCTCTCCACCGCATGAAGGACAAACTGCTGTAGTTTGCATCTGTCCAAGCATAGTATTTGTGAGCCTTGTAACATGTCCTGAGCCATGACATGTCTGACAAGTTGATACACTGCTTGCATCAGCAGCGCCTGTACCGGTGCAGGCGGTACAAGTATCATATTTTGTTACCTTGATTTTTTTCTCTGTACCCGCAGCAATTTCCTGGAGATTAAGTTTAACCTTCACCCTGAGATTACTTCCTTTATTAACTCTCCTTCCTCTGCTACGGCTTCCGCCGAACGCTCCGAAACCACCGCCAAAAGCATCTCCAAAAATATCTCCGAATGAAGAAAAGATATCCTCCACTGTCATACCGCCGCCACCGAACCCGTTTCCTCCGTTACTCATACCTGCATGACCGTAGCGATCGTAACGGGCTTTTTTGTCATCGTTGCTTAATACTTCATAAGCTTCTGCAGCTTCTTTAAAGTTATCCTCAGCCTTCTTATCACCCGGATTCTTGTCCGGATGAAATTTCAGAGCATTTTTCCTGTATGCTTTTTTAATCTCATCCTTTGTGGCGTCCTTCGATACTCCCAAAACCTCATAATAATCTCTTTTTCCCATCTAATTCATTTTTATTTTGACAGCCACTATTATTAACGGGTTGTTATTCTCCAACCACAACTTTAGAAAATCTTAATACTTTGTCCTGAAGATAATATCCCTTTGATACAACGTCAATAACTTTACCTTTCTTGTATTCTTCCTGTACGGGAACTTTGGCCACTGCTTCGTGTACATCGACATTAAATGGTATATTCATTGTTTCAATCTCTGTAACCCCATTTTGCTTCAGAAATTCGGCAAACTTACCATAGATAAGGTCGATACCGTTTTTTAGGGATGTGCAATCCGTAGGGTCTTCCATATGTTTAAGAGCCCTTTCAAAATCATCCATCAGGGGAATTATCTTCAGTAACACGTTTTCACCTGCATATTTTGCCAGATCCATTTTCTCTCTCAAAGTCCTTTTTCTGTAATTATCAAACTCTGCAGAAAGACGAAGATATTTGTCCTGCATCTCTGCCAGTTTTGGTTCAAATGACCTGGTTTCCGCTTCAGAAGTGTCAGAATCAGATTTGTCCGACTGCCCTTGTTCTTCGGAACTGTCGTTGTCTGAATCTTCTTCTAAGAGGCTATATGCCTTATTATCAGTTGCATTATTGCTATCGATATTGTTTTCCTCCTGTTCCGGCTTCCTTTTTTTTACCATCACTCAATATTTTTCAGTTTATTAATTCAGTTTTTAACAAATAACTTGCCATTCCGGAAATTTTTGACAATTTGACAGTGGGAAATACTTTAAAAGGGGATAATTAACAGATATTCTGAGGCTTTATGCCTGAACCCTCTGAATATCTGCTCCAAGGGCATTGAGCCGGCTGTCTATGTTCTGGTAGCCTCTGTCTATCTGCTCAATATTATGGATAACGCTCTTCCCCTCAGCAGAAAGGGCTGCAATCAGCAATGCCACACCTGCTCTTATATCCGGAGATGACATTACAGTACCTCTTAGTCTTATTGACTTATCCATACCTATAACTGTTGCCCTGTGAGGATCACAAAGTATTATCTGTGCGCCCATATCTATAAGCTTATCCACAAAAAACAACCTGCTTTCAAACATCTTCTGGTGTATAAGAACAGCTCCCTTTGCCTGAGTTGCTGTAACAAGCAGAACACTGAGAAGATCCGGTGTGAGACCGGGCCATATTGCATCTGCGATTGTCATGATGGAACCGTCAATAAAGGGCTCAATCTCATAATGCTTCTGATGAGGTATAAAAATATCGTCGTTAATTCTTTCAAGTTTAATTCCCAGCCTTCTGAATGAATCAGGTATAATCCCGAGCTCTTCATAAGCTACGTTTTTAATTGTTATTTCCGATTCAGTCATAGCTGCCATTCCTATAAATGAACCGATTTCGATCATATCGGGTAGTATTTTATGGAGGCAGCCTTTTAATTCATTCACTCCATCAATATAAAGAAGGTTTGAACCTATCCCATCTATTTTTGCTCCCATAGAAACTAGCATCCTGCACAGTTGCTGGATGTAAGGTTCACACGCGGCATTATATATTGTAGATCTTCCTTTAGCCAGTACTGCTGCCATAATAATATTAGCCGTACCGGTAACTGAAGCTTCATCAAGATGCATATAAGCGCCGGTAAGTGACGGGGCTTCAACAGTAAAAAAGGTATCGGAAGAATCAAATTCAAATTTTGCTCCAAGTTTCTGAAATCCGATAAAATGTGTGTCAACCCTTCTCCGGCCTATTTTATCGCCTCCGGGTTTAGGAATAAATGCTTTGCCGAATCTCGATAAAAGTGGGCCAACGATCATAATTGATCCTCTGAGACTTGCACTCTGTGACCGGAACTCCTTTGTCTGCAGATAGTTAAAATCTACCTTCGTCGCTTCAAAAGATGCTGAAGATTCAGATTCACGGATAACTTTTACACCAAGGCAGGCAATAAGTTCAATAAGTTTATTGACATCACTGATGTCAGGGATGTTATTAATTGTAACTTTTTCGGATGTAAGCAGGGTTGCACAGATAACCTGAAGTGCTTCGTTTTTTGCTCCCTGCGGCGTTATTTCGCCCCGAAGTGATTTTCCGCCATGAACAATAAAGGTACCCATCAATGTCTGCTATATCCTTTTTTCTTGTTAAACGGTTTATTTGGCTGCTTTCCGTGTGGTTTTGACATGGGCTTCTTTTTAACAGGAGGGATCAGTTCACGCACTTCAAGTATTCTCACTCCCTCAGTCATTTTTAGTCTGCCTTTGGATAGTTTCTTCATATCGCCAATAATAACTTCATCGGCAACCTGACTCCTGTTCCATGTAATATATGATTTTTTCATCTGGTTCACAATCAGGTTTGTCAGATGTTCTTTCTCAGGCCCGTCTTCCATCTCAGAAGCTGCATCAATAAGTAACTCAATAATACGTCCATAATGAAGATACCTTATATCGCCCTGCCGATAAGGTACCAGGTTTGGTTTTTCTACAAACTTTGATGGTTCAGGAATTGGATATGGTGAGTCAATATCAAGCTCAAAATCAGCTATAAGGGCGAGGTGATCCCAGAGTTTATGTTTAAAATCTCCAACATCCCGAAGATGAGTATTGAGATTACCCATGATCTGAATTATTGTTTTAGCGCCACGGTTTCTTTCGTCCCTGTCTTCGATGGTTTTTATATGATCTATCATTTTCTGGACGTTCCTGCCATACTCTGGCAGAGCCATCCTCTTTCTCTGAGTATTGTAATCGTAATTCATGCTAATTGATTTTATACAAAGCTAATAATTTTCTATGGAGTTTCAGGGATCGGATACTTTAATTCATTGATTTTGACTTTCTCCGGGATCCGTTTAATTTCAATCAGCCTCCACGGGCAAAGGGGAAAATCTACAGCCCCAGGAACTGAATTGCAATTCCTGAAAAGAATATCGTTGCACCGGCAATCAGATGACTGTATTTTTCAACCGGTTTCAGATTGATTTTGCTAAAACCTAATTTGAATGCAAGCACAATTGACATCATTGTTGCAATAGTTACAACGGAAAAAAGCAACGATACAATAATTGCCCCTGAAAAATTATTCTGAGCAGCCGGATACATTAGGATCGGTATCAAAGGCTCGCAGGGACCAAAAACAAAGATCAGGAAAAGGACCCATGGAGTTGTCTTAACTACATCATTATCATGAACATGTGTGTGTTCATCTTTATGATTATGCTCATGGTGGTGACTATCTCTCCCCAAATGGTAATGTGAGTGATTATGTTTTCTTTTCTTGATCAGATTCCTCACACTGATTATCATATATACCAAACCGAAGGCAATGAAAAGCCACGCAGCAATGTTTCCACGGAACGATTCTATTATTTCAATTTTCGAAATTGAAATTCCAACTGCTATTCCTGCCATTCCCAGGATTACAGAACCAAGTACATGACCTACTCCGCATAGAAATGTAATGAACATAGTCTTTTTAAGAGTCCATTTTTTTGATTCGCTCAATACAATAAAAGGCAGGTAATGATCGGGGCCCAGGATTGTATGCAGAAAACCAAGGGAAACAGCAGTAACAGATAACAGGTAAATAGAATCAGTCATTTTCTTTTCCTTAATATAGAGGTGTCGAATTCTTTTGCAATTATATTTATAAATTTTGGAATAATTGTTAAAATGTTGTCAATGTTCAACTTTTACTTTAACATCCATTCGTTCCCTGAATAAATATGCTCTTTTATGTTTACATTCTGAAGATTGAGCAATGCTCTTGAGTCCAGAAGGAATGTTTTCATCTTCAGAAATGCTGATGGTTTATCGAAAAACCCGGGGGTTTGTTCGTATTTTGAACACGGAATGATGAAAAATTTCTTCCGGTAGTTCTCAATTGGCGTATAAACCCACGTGAGATAGTATCCGGCATTTTTTATTTTTACATCTCCCTCTTCGTTTTTAGTTAGTTCTATGCGAATCATTGACCCACCATCTGTCTTTCGCTTTTGCTGGTTCGACACAAAATTGCCAAGTGAATATGCCACAAGACGATTTTCAGATTCATTTCCCCATGTCATTTTCTGCAAAACATGAGGATGGGAGCCGATGATGAAGTTCACTCCTTTTGAAAAGCAATTCTCTGTAAGAGCAACCTGCTCTGCTGATGGAATAGTATCGTATTCGGTTCCCCAATGAAGAAAAAGAATAATTAAATCCGGAGAAAAGCGTTTTGCTTTTTGAATATCGTAACTGATCTGGCTGGTGTCAATAAGATTAACTATTACAGGACCAGGCACTTCCAGTCCATTTGTGCCATATGTATAGTTCAGAAGGGCTATCACAAACCCTTTTTTCTTTATTAAAAGTGGATTGAGAGTATCTCTGTTCTTTGAATTCAGGAAGGTTCCTGTATGATGTATCCCCAGGCTATCGAGCCTGAATATTGTTTTTTCGATCCCGTTTCTTCCCATGTCTGCAGAATGGTTATTTGCAGTAACCAGATAATCAATTCCGGCATTACTACAGGCTGCAGCCAGATCTGCCGGAGAGCTGAAACGAGGATAACCCTTGTAAGGCGGTCCGGCAAGGGTTACTTCAAAATTGGCGATTGAGACATCTGCTTCAGAAATTTCCGGCTTGATGTGAACAAAGACTTCATCAAAATTATAGGATTTTGTTTTTCTGTTTTCTGCCGACCATATCTGCTCATCGTGACCCATAATATCACCTATGAAAAGCAAGGATAAACTGTCTGTACCTGAGGATAATAACTGACCAGAAACCAGCAAAGACATACATGAGGCAAAGCAAACAACTGATAATTTCCTTAGCATACATATCCAGGTTTATAGCAGTATCCGGATCACTTTGAGAATTCCCTTGAATTCTCATATCTCACATAAAGATAATAATATTCTTAACTTATTATTAACTTTGTCCCTCTTTTGACTTTAATGACAGAACCTGAGCGTCAAGTTGATATTAAAAAGTTAACCCTTGCAGGAGCGCTGGTTACCATTGGAATCGTTTTTGGCGATCTTGGAACCAGTCCGCTTTATACAATGCGGGCTATACTTAACGGGGGAAGGGAAAACATAAATGATTTGCTTATTTATGGTTCAATTTCCTGTATTTTCTGGACATTAACACTCTCAACCACAATTAAATATGTTCTGATTGCACTCAGGGCTGATAATAATGGTGAAGGAGGAATATTTGCACTGTTTGCCCTTATCAGGGAAAAATCTACATGGGCAGCAGTACTTACTATGGTGGGAGGGGGGGCCTTACTGGCTGACGGTGTTCTTGGCCCATCCATTACAGTTACTTCAGCTATAGAAGGGCTGAGGCTTTTTAACCCTGAAATTCCTGTTGTTCCTATAGTGCTGATGATAATAGCAGCGTTGTTTTTTATTCAGCAGTTCGGTACAAATTTCGTAGGCAGCTCCTTTGGACCGATAATGGTTGCCTGGTTTCTTATGCTTGGCATTCTTGGTTTCTCACAACTGGTTTTATATCCCGATATTTTAAGAGCAATAAATCCTGTTTATGCTCAGAAATTCCTGACTGAATATCCGGGCGCATTTATTCTTCTTGGGGCTGTGTTCCTTTGCACTACAGGGGCAGAGGCACTATATGCCGACCTTGGCCATTGTGGAAGAACAAATATAAGGATAACCTGGATTTTTGTTAAAGTTACCCTTCTGCTTAATTATTTCGGTCAGGGAGCGTGGCTGATGCGTACGGGTGCGGCAAATGCAGAGATAAATCCATTTTTTGAGATCATGCCCGACTGGTTCCTGATTCCGGGTGTAATGCTTGCTACCGTTGCGGCTATTATTGCCAGTCAGGCAATAATAACGGGATCGTTCACTCTTATCGGTGAAGCAGTTTCACTTAATTTCTGGCCAAAGGTCCGCATATTACATCCGACATTTGTAAGGGAGCAAGTCTACCTGCCGTTTGTTAACTGGTTTCTATGGATTGCCTGCAGCTTAATGGTCTTCTCCTTCAGGGAATCAGCCAATATGAATGCTGCTTACGGACTTGCAATTACGATTACAGAAATCATGACCACCTTCCTTTTATCATATTACTTGTTTCAAAAGGGAGTTAATCACAGGCTTATTCTGTTTATGCTAATGGTTTTCCTGACAATTGAAGGAAGCTTCCTTATCGCTAATCTATACAAATTCAAGTCGGGAGGATGGTTTACCTTAATACTGGCAGTATTGTACTTCACAATAATGTTTGGCTGGTATTTCGGAAGAAAAATCAAAAACCGGTACATAACCTTTGCTGATCTCGATAAGTATCTTGAATTGTTTAAGGACCTTAGTAAAGATGAATCGGTTCCAAGGTTTGCCACAAATCTGGTCTATATCATACGAGCTAACAGGCACGATCAGGTGGAATCGAAGGTTGTCTATTCAATTTTCCAGAAACAGCCAAAAAGGGCTGATACATACTGGTTACTTCATGTAAACAGGATGAACGAGCCTAATACCTTTAATTATCAGGTTACTCCGATTATACCCGGGATTCTGATACGTGTCGACTTTCACATTGGTTTTAAGGTAGATCCAAAAGTTAATCTCTATTTTAAAGAGGTATTGGAGGACATGGAAAGCTCAGGTGAAATAAAACTTGAAAGCAGTTATGATTCACTGAAAAAACATGATTTTTCAGGTGATTTTAAATTTGTACTTATCGACAGAATTATGCCACGTGATTTTGCCCTGTCGAGCTGGGAAAACTTTATTCTCTCCATAAACAACCTTGTGCGAAAGTTGAGTATAACCGAAATACGAAACCTTAATCTCGACGCAACAAATACTGTTGTTGAACAGGTTCCGATTATTATGGACCAGCCTGTCAATCTGAGAATAAAAAGAATACAATAATTAAACCCATGCATTTGAGATTTGCCGGTTAACATCTGATTGAACAAGTAAGAAAAAAATGAAAGGCCGGCACCATCATCACAACATTAAAAAACTCTCCTTTGCGGGTTTGCTGGTTACTCTTGGAATCGTCTTTGGAGATATAGGTACCAGCCCGCTCTATACAATCAGGGCAATTTTGAACGGGGGTGAAGAAAATTTCAATGATTTGCTGATCTATGGATCATTGTCGCTCGTTTTCTGGACACTGACAATTCAAACATCATTAAAATATATTATAATAACCCTTAACGCTGATAATAAGGGTGAAGGTGGCATTTTTGCTCTATTTGCGTTAATCAGAAGAAAAACTACACTGATAACATTGCTGACAATGATTGGGGGCGCTGCCTTATTAGCCGATGGTGTTATTACCCCGGCAATAACGGTAACATCGGCTATTGAAGGCTTAAGACTCTTTAATCCTGATATCCCGGTGATTCCAATTGTGCTTATAATTTTTGCCCTCCTGTTCTTTATTCAGCAGTTCGGGACAAATTTTGTAGGTGTGGCATTCGGGCCGATGATGGTTATATGGTTCCTGATGCTTGGAACCCTTGGTCTTTTTCAGATAGCAATTAACCCTGATATTCTCAGGGCTGTTAATCCAATGTTTGCTATAAGGTTTCTTATAGATTATCCCGGCGGGTTTATACTACTGGGAGCGATATTCTTATGTACTACAGGTGCTGAGGCGCTGTACTCAGATCTTGGTCATTGTGGTAAAGCCAACATAAGAATATCCTGGATATTTGTAAAATTGACTCTGTTGCTCAATTATTTCGGTCAGGGAGCATGGATCATTATGAATTATACTCCGGGCAGTGAAGTAAATCCTTTTTATACAATCATGCCTTCCTGGTTCCTTCTGACGGGCATCTTAATCTCAACAGGAGCAGCTATAATAGCCAGCCAGGCACTCATAAGCGGCTCATTCACATTGTTAAGCGAAGCGGTGTCTTTGAATCTTTGGCCCAGGATTAGAATTTTGTACCCCACATATGTCCGTGGCCAGGTCTACCTGCCTTTTGTTAACTGGTCGTTATGGCTAATGTGCAGTCTGGTGGTTGTGTTCTTCAGGGAATCCTCGAATATGGAAGCAGCTTATGGACTTTCGATCACGATAACTATGATAATGACAACTTTTCTTTTATCATATTACCTTTATTATAATAAAGTTGACATACGGCTGGTAATTCTGATGATGGCTGTTTTCCTTACTATTGAGGGAAGCTTCCTTGTAGCAAACCTTCATAAATTCAGGTATGGTGGTTGGTTCACATTGTTACTGGCCTCAGTATATTTTCTGATTATGTTTGGCTGGTATTTTGCAAGGAAAATAAAAAACCGGCATATTACCTTTTCAAAACTTGAAAGATTTATTGAACTTTTTAAAGATCTCCGAAAAGATAAATCTGTGCCAAAAGTTGCGACCAACCTGGTTTATATCATTAAAGCAAACAGACAGGATCAGGTTGAATCGAAAGTAATCTTTTCAATTTTTAATAAACAACCAAAAAGGGCTGACACTTATTGGTTCCTTCATGTTGACAGAGTTGATGAGCCTGACAGATTTGAATACAAGGTCAATCATATAATTCCCGGAGTCCTTATCAGGGTCGATTTTCATATAGGTTTTAAAGTTGATCCGAAAATTAATCTGTATTTCAGGGAAGTCATTGAAGACCTTGTTGATTCAGGTGAGATAAATCTGGACAGCAGCTTTGATTCGATGAAAAAGCATGGATTTTCGGGTGATTTTAAATACGTTTTTATAGAGAGGATAATGCTACGTGATTATAAGCTTACCAAAACGGAAAATTTCATTCTTGCCCTACACAGAATTATAAGGTATATGGGCATCCCTGATGTAAGGGCACTTCAGCTTGATTCTACAAATACTATTGTAGAGCAGGTGCCGATAATTGTCGATCAGCCTGTTGAAAAGAGGATAATGAGACTCTGATCAAGACTTGGGTTATACAAAAATCATGGCTATCTTTGGTGCCTGACTTAAAAAAATCCTATGGAGATATTTCAATCTGTTGTCGAGTGGTATATGTCTAATCTTAATTACTTTACCATAGCTTTACTTATGGTGATTGAGAGTTCATTTATCCCTTTCCCATCAGAAGTTGTAATACCCGTTGCTGCCTATAAAGCGGCTCAGGGCGAGCTGAATATATTCGGAGTTGTGTTGTCAGGTACTGCCGGCGCCTTAGGGGGTGCTATGATAAATTATTACCTTGCAGTGTACCTTGGCCGACCGATCATTTACAGGTTTGCGAACTCCGCCCTTGGTAAAATGTTACTCCTGTCAAAAGACAAAATAGTACATGCGGAATCCTATTTCTTAAAGAACGGCAAATCTTCTACCCTGGTAGGAAGACTGGTTCCTGCTGTGCGTCAGCTTATTTCAATTCCTGCCGGTCTTTCAAGAATGAACCTTAGAGACTTTATACTTTTTACAGTCATTGGCGCCGGCATCTGGAATATTATACTCGCGGTAATAGGTTATTACCTTTATGAGATCCGTGAGCAGATTTTTCCATATCTCGGCCATATTCTTATCGGATTAGGTGCCGTATTTATTCTCTACCTGGTAATAAAGGGGATAATAAAAAAAAGAAAAGCACCGGATTTGAAGTAAATATTTTAGTCCTCAAGAACTCCGAATTCTCCGTTGTAATAATCATCATAAGCTTGCTTAATCTCGGCTTTTGTACTCATAACGAATTGTCCGTATGATACAACTGGTTCATTGATTGGCTCACCACTAAGGACAAGGATTGTACTGTTTTCCAGCGCTTCTATGCTAATATTTTCTCCCGAATGTCCAAAAAATATAAATTGATTCTCCGATACAGTCTCAGCATTATGCAGCTTTACCTCTCCTTCAATAACGAGAATGCCGGTGTTGTATAATTCCGGGAAGTCGAAGGAAATATTTGCTTCTTTTTTAAGTTTGGTATTTAACATGTGCAGTGGCGTAAATGTTGTTGCCGGGCCTTTAATTCCATTGTATTCGCCCGCTATAACTTCAACAATACCTTTCTCGTCCGGAAGTTTAAAAATTCCCATTTTCCCGTTATCGATTGCCTGGTATCTAGCCGGGGTCATTTTAGATGAAGAGGGAAGGTTTACCCATATTTGTACCATCTGGAACAGTCCTCCGGATTTGCTGAACTCTTTTTCGTGATACTCCTTATGCAGGATCCCTGACCCGGCAGTCATCCATTGAACGTCACCTTCATGAATAACTCCGCTGTTGCCTTTGCTGTCGTGATGCGCAATGCTTCCATGATATGCAATTGTTACCGTTTCAAACCCACGGTGAGGATGTACACCCACACCTTTTGGTTTATACGATGGAGGAACCTGCCATTTTGAGTTATAATCCATGAGGAAAAATGGGCTCATTCCGGTCATGCCGATCACAGTTTGCGAAGGAAAGAAATTGTGTACCCTGAAGCCATCGCCAACCATATGATATTCAGGAGGATGCATAATTGCCTCGACAGATTTTTGTTTCTTAATCATTTCAGGAAATTATAAATAGTTAAATATTTTATCGGTAATCTCCAATCCGGCTGAATAACCGGTTTCCTCAAAAATTGTTTTCCCTTTATTGTCTAACAATTTAATTGAAACCTCAGAATTTATACTCTCCTTGATTTTTCGTGTCATTTCACCCATTGAAGGGGCGGCTAGATCTGATGAGGTTTTCCTCCTTGTGCTGATTTGAAGTTTGTATTTTTTATTTTCGACCGATAATTCTATTGTTTCTTCTTCCTTTTTTACACCGGTTATAATGGAGCCATTATATGTACTGAAGAGATAAAACTGGTTATTATAATATAAGAATGAAATGAACCCCATGAAAAACTTTCTCAGCCATGGTATTTTTGCTACCGAGAATGTAAATGATGTGTTTGCTGTGCTGAAATTGTTACTTTGAATCCAAATCCATGACTCCGGAAAGGACGTGCCCCAGTCTTTTTCAATATACCCTTTCCCATTATTAAAATTAATTAGTGTATCATTAACACTTAAATTTCCTGTCAGATTGTGATCAACTGAGATAATCCCATGTTTGCATTCCATGAAAGGAATAAATGAATACCAGCCCATAATTCCCGGAGAGAATAATGTCTGCGGATACTTTATTCTTTTATTGTAGTGAATTTGTCCCTTAACAGAGATAGCCTCACTCTCAATATTAAGCGATAAAAACTTTTCGGTGAAGATTGATTTCCCTACTTTTAATTGATGATTTCTGTAGTCAAAATTAAAATCTTCAATGGCATATCGTATATATTGGGATGTTCCTTTTAATCCGTCAATTAACTGGATAAAAGAATGAGAATCTTTGGGGTTAAGTGAAATACCGGGAATTATTGATAATGCACTATCCTGATCTGCAGATATATGCTTAAAGTACCATCCCTCAAAGTATTGCTTGTTTTTCAGATTACCCTGAAAATCAAAAGTAGTGTAGATCCTGAACATTACGGGTTTTTTATCATTACCCTAATTAACAACCAGAACCGACTAAAGTTGTATCGAATAAACAATCTCTTTTACCTTCTGAGCCCATTCTGCATGGGTAATTGAATTATTAAATGTCTGATAAGGAATTACTTTACCAATTGAAAATGTTATCGGTTTATTTTTCTGGCGGTGCATTTCAAGTGGAAGCAGAATTATTTCAACTGACATTTTAATGCCGAGTAGTTTTCTGATTTTGTCAACGCCATAGAATAAATTAGAATTACGCCCTCCTATATGTACAGGGATAATATCTCTTTTATATTGGATGGCTTTGGTTACAAATGTTTTTTGCCATTCGAGGTCTGATATAATTCCCTTGCTTCTTCTTGAAACTATGCCGGCAGGAAATATCATTATCTGGGCGTCTGACTCGAACAACTGATTGAATTTTTCAACAGTATTTTTTGTATTCGTCCCAAAAACATTTACTCCAAGTATTACGGGATGAAGATTCGGTATATAGTTGAATAGCTGATTGGAAGGTGAAATAACATTTGGAAAATACCGGTATATTGTACTTAAAAACGCCAGTGCATCAATGCCACCCACAGGATGATTTGCAACAAATACAAAACGTCCCGACGAAGGCACATTTTCGCCTCCCTTTACTACGACATCCACATTCCAGTCATTCAAAATATCATTAACAAACGGAACCCCGGATTTATGCCTGAACTTGTTGATGGTTGTATTCATTTCATCCTGGTGGATGAGCTTTTCTATTAGCCATATAATAAAGCGCGGCAGGGATCTGACAAATCTCGATTTGCTGCTCCTTATTGCTTTCTGAACATCTACTATATTTTCTTTATTATCCATTAATAAGTTAACCCCACTGTCACGGAAATATTTTTTGACGTGGGCAAAGTTAAAAGAAATTTCTTCTGCCAATGAAAAAACGTAAAGCTTAAGATTAAAACTTTTACTCTACGATCTCTGCTTTGTCAAATCGGTCAGAGCGCACATCAACCCTGGTATGTCTCACCCTTTTTACGCCTTTTCCTCCGAAAAATCCCCATCCTCCGCTACCCATAAGGAATCCCAGCGCGTACAAACCCCCGTTGTTGTTCTGGGCGTACATGGTAATTTTGTCATTAAAGAGCATTCCGATAAAGTCAAACGGAGCAATAAACCCATGCCAGAGACCTCCAAAAAAGCCATAAGTATGTCCGGTAAGACACTGCTTAACTTCTTCATTATTTGCACATCCGGTTATAACCAGCAGTAAAAGAGATGCAATTACAAATGCGAGCTTTGGTGTAATAAAGTTTTTCATTTTTATTTTTCTGTTAAGATTTTTTTAAGCGAATAAAGATCCGTTCACAGGTTGTCCCGAGAATCTTTTTTCATGATCAAGCAGCCATTTTTTTCTGTGTAATCCACCCGAATAGCCTGTCAGATTGCCATTGGTACCTATAACCCTGTGGCAGGGTACTAATATACAGATAGGGTTCCTCCCATTTGCACCGGCTACAGCCCTTACTGATTCTGACTTCTTCAATTCTGATGCCTGTTTAAGATAGGACCGCGTTGACCCAAAAGGAATATTTATTAATTCACTCCATACTTTCTTCTGAAATTCAGTGCCCTGCGGAATCAACGGAATAGTAAATACTTTTCTTATACCATTAAAATACTCTTCAAGTTGCGTTCTTAAATTATTAATATGCTTATTCTCAAGTGATATGCAGGAAGTTTCTTGAGGTAACCCCGGATGTTTAAAATCATCTGATGATCTGGAATCAGTGAACTCAAGAATACAAATACCTTCCTCAACAGCAGCAGCAGTCATGTCACCAACAGGAGTCTTTATAATGTCCATTACAAGCATGAAGACTTATTTTGATATCTTTCTGGAGCAGACTTAATATATTTTATATTTCTGAATCTCATTGCCGACCAGTCTTCATCGATAGCGACCATTCTGATGCCGTGAAAACCCGAATTATTCAGCACGGGCCATACTTTATCGCGTTCCAGATCTGAAGAATATTTTTTTGAAGATTTCTTAGGGTAACAGAACCATAAAATTCCATCTGCAAGAAGATTATGTAATGCATCAGGGGCAAATAATTCTACTTCCGCCACTGTTCCGGCAAAAATAATCATGAACTCATAAGGGTAACGCTGGTCGATCGCAGTGTCAATCTGAACTTTCTTAAGGTCTTTTGCAATAATGCTATAATACTTTTCCTCTGCATTAATAATTGCAATCCGTTTTTGTCCTTTATAGTTTAGCTTATCAAGAAGCTTTGTCATATCCTTTTTTAATTTATTCGCTAATTTAATAAAAAATTGAAATATCTGATAAAAGAATATACCTTTGTACTATCAAAAAATGGGGTGCCTTAATACTACGGGCTGAGATCATACCCTTAAACCTGATCCGGATAATGCCGGCGGAGGGAAGAGAAAATCTCATACCTGATAAATTTAATAACAGCCTCATTTTTTTGATGTTATATTTATTTAGAACGTTAAAGATGAGAACAGTTATTAAATTTATTGTATTCACCCTCTTAATGGGTACATTCCAGCAACAAACGTACAGTCAAACCGGATCGGTTATAAGCGGAAAAATAACTGACAATGATGGAAATCCACTGCATGGAGCGAGTATATCGATTGAGGGCACTCTTTTTGGTGTTCAGGCAGCCTCTGACGGAACTTTTATTTTTAAAGATCTTTCTGACAGAGCCTATAAACTTATTATTTCATTTATCGGGTATGAAACTTACACGCATGAACTCATACTTAAGGGTAAATCTGTTATCAATATAATATTGAATCAGAAATCTTTAGTGACCGATGAGGTTATAATAAGCGCTACCAGAGCCGGGACGCGATCGCCAATTGCATATTCAAATATTGATTCTGAAATGCTGAAAAAACATAACTCAGGTCACGATTTTCCGTATCTCCTAAGTCTTACTCCATCGTTGGTGGAGACATCAGAATCAGGAAACGGTATCGGTTACACATCGTTAAGGATACGCGGGTCAGAAGGAAGCAGGATAAATGTAACCCTCGATGGTATTCCATTGAATGACGCCGAGTCTCAGCAGGTTTTCTGGGTCGATCTTCCTGATCTGGCATCTTCTGTTGACAATATCCAGGTTCAAAGAGGTGTAGGTACGTCTTCGAATGGAGCCGGCGCTTTTGGAGCCACAATCAACATACAATCTAAAAGCCCCGATAATGAGCCGTTTGCAATAGTTGGTACATCGCTGGGTTCCTTTAATACACAGAAAAGAGTGTTTTCAGCCGGCACAGGATTGCTCGCTGATAAATTTGCTTTTCAGATGCGTTATTCGGAACTTAAAAGTGATGGGTATATCGACAGGACAGGCTCTGAGCACAGGTCAACCCATCTTTCAGGTGTCTACCGGACCGAAAAAACAAGATTAAAGTTTAATGTAATCCTTGGCGAAGAGCATACCGGAATCGGCTGGTGGGGAGTTCCAAAAGATACTCTTCCGGTTAACCGGCGCTATAATCCTGCAGGTCAATATACTGATGAAACGGGAAAGGTCAGGTATTATGACAATGAATCGGATAATTATAATCAGAATCACTATCAGCTCTTTTACAGTTATAGGATGAGCAAATATCTTTCATTTAACTCTGCATTGCACTACACAAGGGGGCAAGGATATTATGAGGAATACAAGGAAGATGCATCCCTTGCCGGATATGGATTGGCTCCGTTAGTTATTGGTCAGGCAACTATTGAGGAAACTGACCTAATCAGGCAGAAATGGCTTGCTAACGACTTTTATGGATATGTTTATTCAATGAAATATCAGAAAAACAGGATAGATCTGGCAGCGGGAGGTGGCGCTAACTATTATTCTGGCGACCATTTCGGAAATATAATATGGATGCAATACTCAGGCAATAGTGAAAAAGACCATACATGGTACTTCAATAAAGGGAAAAAGGGTGAAATCAGCATTTATGGAAAGCTAAATTATTCATTGACAGATAAGTTAAATGCTTTTGGAGACTTGCAGTACAGATATATCAGGTATAACATGACAGGTTATGATGATGATTTGAAGGATCTGAAACAGACTCATCACTTTGGATTTTTTAACCCTAAAGCAGGACTATTTTTGGCAATTTCCCCACAACAGGATGCATATCTCTCATTTTCAGTAGCTAACCGTGAACCAACACGAGCCGATTTTAAGGAAGCAACGGGTGATCTAAATGCAACACCCAAACCTGAAACATTATATGACACCGAGCTTGGTTATAAAATGCGTACCGGAAAAAGTGTTCTTGGCATTAACCTTTATGGAATGATATACAGGGATCAGCTTGTTCCAACAGGTGAACTGAGTAATGTAGGCTATCCGATAATGACAAATGTTGAAAAGAGCTACAGGATGGGAATTGAAATTTCTGCAGGCATAAAACCTGCATCGTTTATTGAGTGGTCATTGAATATGACATTGAGCAGGAATAAGATATCAGATTTCGTGGAGTACTATACAGATTACAATACAACTACATGGGAGGAAGAGTACAAAACCAGGCAGCATGGGTCTGTTGATATAGCATATTCACCGGCATTGACTGGAACAAGTGATCTGGGTTTTAAAATATTCAGGAATTCCGGCTTGCATTTTGTCAGCAAGTATGTGAGTAAGCAGTATTTTGATAATACCATGAGTTCTGAAAGAAAGCTAAGTCCATATCTGGTAAATAATATCAGGCTCGATTTTGAGCCCACGATATCCAGAGTTAAGCGTACAGAATTTCAATTACTTGTGAACAATATATTTAATCAGAAGTATGTCAGTAATGCTTACGGTGGTAACTGGTATGAGGGTGGTGAAGAGAAAACATGGGCATATTATTTTCCTCAGGCCGGAATAAACTTCATGATCAGGGCAAACTTTACTTTTTGATCAATATGTTAAATCATTGGATATCAATTAATTATATCGAAGTATTAGGTGCCATAGCCGGAATAATCTATGTTTTCCTGGAGATACGGCAGCATATCTGGCTATGGCCGGTCGGAATATTAACCTCAGCAGTTTATGTATGGATTTTCTTCACCGGAAAACTTTATGCAGATATGAGCCTGCAGGTATATTATCTGGTTATAAGTTTCCTTGGATGGTATTGGTGGTTAAGAGGAGACGGAAGAGGGAGTGAAAGTAGAAAAACGGATAAAGTTGATGGTGGAAAAGGATTCTTACCTGTAACCCGCTTAAGGTTAAAGACCGGTATTTATTTGGCACTGATTTTTGTTTTGTTGTACGCATGTATGTGGATTATTCTCAGCTATTTTACAGATTCTCCGGTCCCGGGCTGGGACTCATTCATAACATCCCTTTCTATTGTAGCCACCTGGATGTTGGCCAGAAAAATTTACGAACATTGGTATCTGTGGATAATTGTCAATACAGTATCAGCGATATTATTTTTTAGCAGAGGATTATATCCCACTCTTGTATTATATTTAATATATGGAATAATGTCATTTTCCGGGTTGCGAGTATGGAAAAGGACTTTCCGGTCTGAACTGTTGTGAAATTTCAATATTTTTGTCACTTATTAGCGGAACAAGTAGAACAGACATATTTATAGTTCTTATAGGGTAAAGATTCACACCTGATGTAAATGAACGAACAAAATAAAAGGATCGGGGGTTAAATACAGATATAAGGAACATCTTATGTTATATAAAACAGTAATAATTGCAGATGGAAGCTTTCCCGAAAATGAAATTCCTCTGGCCTTTCTTCGAAATGCATCAAAAATAATTTGTTGTGATGGAGGAGCAGGAAACCTTATAAAGGCAGGATTTATTCCGGAAGCTATTGTGGGCGACCTTGATTCACTTGACTCTGAAACTGCCAGTTTATATTCAGATCGCTTGTTCCCGGATAAGGATCAGGAAACAAACGATCTCACCAAGGCAGTAATGTGGTGTTCAAAAATGGGAATAAAAGATCTGGTCATTCTGGGTGCAACAGGGAAAAGGGAAGATCATACAATCGGAAACATATCATTACTTACTGAATATGTCCATTACGTTAATGTGATAATGGTTACCGATACCGGAATCTTCATCCCCTATAAAGAACGCATCAGTGCTGAAACTTTTGCAGGCCAGCAGATTTCTATTTTCTCAACCAACTCTCAAACAATTGTCAATTCACAAGGTCTCAAGTTTAAACTTTCAGATACATTGCTAAGAAACTGGTGGGTAGCTTCACTTAATGAAGCGACGGAAGAACATATTGTTATTGAATTCTCAGGTGGGCCACTTATTGTTTATTACAAATTTTGAGGAAGGAAGACCTCCTTTACCAGGTTTATGAGCTGAACCCGGCTTTTTACATTGGTCTTTGTATAAATCCTGTGGGTATGATCTTTAACAGTTTGCAGGCTGATAAAGAGTTTTTCTGATATTTCCTTATTACTCAGTCCGTTACATATCTCACGAACAATGTCACTTTCCCGCGGAGAAACCTCATATTTCCTGCAGAATTCCTCGAATGAAATATTTTTTAAAGGTTCTACAGTGAAAGCTGAAAGAAGTGTTCCGTAACTGAAATAGAGTGGAAGAAAAGTATTTCCCGCAAAAAATACAAAGATAAATATCACTCCGATATATGGTCTGTGGTCGAGAAAAAGGAGCAGACCACACTGAATAATCATCAGCAGAAAAAGAACAGGTGCAATTATTTTTCTGTCATAGTCATGAATAATTGATCTTCCTTTCCAGGGAAAATGAATCAACAGTGATGCCAGAAGCGTATACAGCAGATTCATGGCTATGTAATAATTCCGGATAAGCGAAATTGTAATTATCGTATTTTCTTTTGTGATAAGATATCCCACAATAATCAACAATGAAATATTCAGGATCAGGAACCCGAAAGTAAACCAGCTGTTGTATTTCCTTCCTGAGAGGCTTGCGGAGAACTGAATAAGCATTAACCACGCAAATACAAGGAATGGTAATCCGAGAAGAATTGCAAAATTATAAAACCTGCCAATTTGTTCTGCTGAAATATATGACATGAGAAATGCCCTGATCACAACCTGTCCCCAGATTCCATAAAATCCGAAGGCGAAAACAAAAACCTGGAAATAGAGTAGGGTGGAAAAAATTTCGATTTTGTATTTGTTACGCAGGTGGGATGATATAACAACACTTCCTGCCGTTAGAGCAACAGACAGAATAAAAATCAGCCATACAAGATATTGTAACATTTTATAAATGTATGAAAAAACATAAAAAAACCGAAATCTTAATACCCTACGAAAGTAGTGAACAGCAAACTAAAGTAGGAAAATATAAAAACACTACTTAAGTATGAAAACAATAATAAAAAAGGCGTTTAAATTTGCTTCATAATTGTTGAGGTTCTTAATTCTTAATTAACCCTATCATGGAAACAACAAACGAATATAAATTAATCCCCGGAATAAGAAGAAGTTTTGGCACCGGGTGGCGGGTAATGAAGGATAATTTTCTGCGGTTATTCCTCATTGTGATAATAATCAGCATACTGGTGGCACCATTCAAGATGCTGAATTTCAAATTTGATTCATCCGATTTTCCGGGACTACCCTGGAATTTCGACGGAGAATGGGAACATTTTCTCGGATTGGCTTCTTTGGGGATCTTTGCTGCATTCCTCGGACTTATTGCATTTATCTATGCCTTTCTGGTGGCTCCTGTATTTGAATATGGCTATAAACTGATATTTGTTCATGCGGTACGACGAATAAAGCCTGATTTTGAATTGCTTATCAGGGGATTCATGGATAATTACCTGCACATAATCCTTGCCAACCTTCTGGTGATTGCACTTGTTGTGATGGGATTCTTTGCGCTTATTATTCCGGGAATAATTATTGCCTGCCGGCTTGCCTTTGTATCATTCCTTGTTATGGATAAAAAACTAGACCCGATTGAGGCTGTTGAACGCAGCTGGAAATTAACAAAAGGACATGGCTGGAAAGTATTCTTTATGGCAATAATCTCTTTCTTCATAATTATATTCGGGCTTATACTTTTCATAGTAGGAATTTTCCCGGCGATAGCATGGGTTTCTGCTTCCTTTGCTTCACTATATCAGTCAGTTCTTAATGAGAAAGAAAAGTCTGTGGAACCTGTACTTGCATAATCATTGAATTTATATAGTAATGAGCACTCATCAGGGTGCTCATTTTTTGTCATACTGATCTTTAAAACTGTAATGGTTAAACCGTATCTGTTAAGTATTAATTGGCAAAGGTTTGGAAGTGAGGTGAAAATTTACGTAACTTTATATTATTAATTACCTTAAAAAATTCAGTTATGAAAACCAGATCGTTGTTACTTCTCATTTTATTGGCAATTGTCTTTCCCGCTACATCTTTTTCCCAGGGTTATATCCTCAGAAGAGCCTTGAACAGGCAAATCGAAAGAGAAATTGACACAGCTCTTGATAAAAAAGTACAGGATCAGCAAAATAAAAACAGGGCAGAAGAAAAACAGAGACAGGATCAACAGCAGTCTGAGGTTACCAAGACTGAAACTACTAATGATAAAGAGGCTGTTAAGGAACAACGATCATCAGGAGGCGGAGGTTCCGGATTTGCTGGTTTGCTTGGAAATAAAGTCGATATCAAGCACAACGAGAAATATTCTTTTAGCTCCAGGATGTTTAGCCAGATGGAAATGTATGACAAAAAGGATATTACGAAGATGGATTATTATATGTATTTCAGCAAGAACAGTCCATCGGCGGGGATTGAAACCAAAACTATAAGCAGCGAAGATGGTGAGGTGCCTGTAACATCTCAGATGATTCTTGATGGAGAAAATAAATGCTTCATTTTGTTATCTGATATAAACGGAATGAAGATGGGAATGATCTCCGAAGTTCCTGATTCTGTACAGCAAAAACCCGGTGAAGCTCCAAAACCCCCCATCGTAACTAAAACAGGAAATTCAAAAACCATTATGGGTTTCAAATGTGACGAATATATCTACAAGGAAGCCGATTCAAAAGAATACAATAAAATGTGGTTTACGAAAGAAACTGTTCTTGATATTGATAAGAGAGCCTGGACCCAATCAGGCATGCCATCTTCATATGGTTATTCCGGATTTGACAATGGGATTATACTGGCATGGGAATCGTATGATAAGGATAACAAACTGACCGCAAAATCAGAGGTTAAAGAAATAAATAATGATTTTAGTCATACCATGTCTATTGAGGGATATACTCTTCGTCAGATGAATCTCAACCAGAAGAAGAAATAGATATTCACAAAAATTTACCCCGGGACAGACATTGTTTCCGGGGTTTTTTTATTCCATTTTCCTGAGTTTAGCAAACCTTAATAAGAGTTTTTTCTTTCCTTCCTTTTCGAAATCAACAGTTGCTGTTGTATTTGGTTGCTGACCTTCAATTGAAACTATAAACCCGGAGCCAAACCTTTCATGCTCAACAGCATCACCTTCAGTTAATGTTTCCGGATTGCTGCTTATAAATGCCTGGGCCGGTGCATTTTCAGATCTTTTTATCTTCGTTAACTTATTTTCTGAAGCATATGTGAGAGGTTGTTCATGTACAGGTGTTTGTTTATTATTGGGAAACTTCCTGTCAGGTATATTTTTTTTGCCGGGTGATGTTCCTCCCGATTGTGGAAAACAGAGATACTGAGGGTCAACTTCCTTTAAAAACCTGCTTGGACTGCTCCTCTCAAGGTTGCCCCACTTATAACGGTTTAGTGCATAGCTGAGCGTGACTTGCTTTCCTGCCCTTGTAACTGCAACGTAGAATAGCCTTCTTTCTTCCTCAAGATCGCGGGCACTGCCATTCGACATGGGAGAGGGGAATAGCGTATCTTCCATTCCTACAATATACACATTCTTAAATTCCAACCCCTTTGATGAGTGTATAGTCATCAGGGTAACAGTGTTGCGATCTGTATCATCGGTATCCTGATCAGTCAGAAGAGCAACATTTGCCATATATGCTTCAAGACTTGTCGGCTCTCCATTTGTTTCTGCCGATTCGGTAAAGACTTTAATCGCATTGAGCAACTCCTCGAGATTCTCAAACCTGCTTATCTCCTCCGGAGATTTACCCTCTCTTAATTCCCTCATTATCCCTGAAGCCTGTGCAATCTCCCTGGCTTTAACGAATGCATCGGTGGTTGCTGCATTAAGACTTAGTGTGGAGATCACATCAACATACGTTGAAAGCTTTTTTACCGTACCTGCATTTAACTGATTTGTATATTTTGTTACTTCAGTAAGTACGTTCCATGGAGTAACTTTCAGATTAGCAGCAAGATCAAATACATTCTGAACTGTTGTATCTCCAATTCCCCTCTTCGGGTAGTTAATTGACCGCTTAAGAGCTTCCTCATCATCGGGATTAATTACCATTCTGAAGTAAGCCAGCAGATCCTTTATTTCTTTCCGCTCGTAAAATGAAAGTCCGCCGTATATTTTATAAGGTATATTTTTTCTTCGAAGTGTCTCCTCAAAAATCCTGCTCTGAGCATTAGTCCGGTATAGGATTGCAAAATCGGACCAGTTGATCTGGCATGAGTATCTCTTTTCGAAGATATCTGAAGCAACATTGAATCCTTCTTCTGTGTCAGTTACAGCGGCAAAAACCTGGATTTTCTCGCCATTTTCATTCATCGAAAAAACCTTTTTCTCAATTTGTCCTTCATTGTTTGCAATGATAGCATTGGCGGCGTTTACAATTGTTTGAGTTGACCTGTAATTCTGTTCGAGTTTAAATAGCTGATAATCAGGATAGTCGTTTTTAAAATGGAGAATATTTTCAATTCTGGCACCTCTGAAAGAATAAATACTTTGTGCATCGTCTCCCACAACACAGATATTTTTATATGTGGCAGCTAGTTTCTTAATAATAAGATACTGAGAGTAGTTAGTGTCCTGGTATTCATCCACAAGAATATAATGAAACTTTTCCTGGTATGATTCAAGCACTTCCGGAAAATCCCTGAAAAGTATGTTGGTATTTAAAAGGAGGTCGTCAAAGTCCATAGCATTTGACTTATAGCACCTGGCTGAATACGCTTTGTAAATGTCACCAAGCAGGGGCATTTTGCTGCTTCGGTCGTATTCATTCATAGTAAGGTCAGCCGCATACATATTTGCATTCACAAGGTTGTTCTTGGAAGCTGAAATTCTGGATGCAATTACACCCGGCTTATATGCAGTGTCATCCAGGTTTAGTTCCTTTATGATTGTTCTTATAAGGCTCTTGGCGTCTGAAGAATCATAAATGGTATAATTTGATTTGTATCCCAGACGATGGCCTTCAATTCTCAGGATCTTTGCAAAAATGGAGTGAAAAGTTCCCATCCATAGATATCTTACGACACCCGGATCGACCAGTTTTGCTATTCTCTCCTTCATTTCCTTAGCAGCTTTGTTTGTAAAAGTCAGTGCAAGTATTTTATTTGAAGGAACTCCGTTATTAAGTATATGTGCAATACGATATGTGAGTACTCTTGTTTTGCCTGCACCGGCGCCTGCAATTACCAGTGATGGACCTTCAGTATTTATAACTGCTTGTTTTTGAGCCTCATTTAAGTTGATAAGATAGTCGTTTGTCATGCAGGGTTTTAAAATTTCAGCTTTCATGTGCGCAAATTTAATAATAACAAATTCAGGTTGCGATTATGGTATCAATAAAATCAAAAATTTCTTTACAAAGGGACTTTTAGATCGGGTAATTCAGTATAATTGTAAAAACAAGTGATAATGAAAAGATTCGGACAAGTAATAGGAGTCAGACCGGAAGACTTTGAAGAGTATAAAAAGTATCATTCTGCAGTTTGGCCGGATGTTCTGGCTATGATCAAAAAATGCAATATGCAGAACTATTCTATTTTCTATAAGGACAATATGTTATATGCATATTTTGAATATACAGGAAATGATTTTGATGACGATATGGCTAAAATGGCCGCTGATCCAAAAACTCAGGAATGGTGGTCTGTGATGGAGCCCATGCAGGATCCGTTGTCAACCCGCAAAGCCGGAGAATGGTGGGCAAATATGGAGGAGGTATTTCATTTGGATTAAAATCTTTGGTAACGGATCAGTTTCTTTTATAATCGGTGATGACAGTTAAAGCTTGTAACACATTTTGATTATTTTTTATGGCTGTGTCAATAATGGATCTCAGGATGGCAAAGTC